>ONCN01000024.1 GCA_900316335.1 uncultured Eubacteriales bacterium
ACCATCGCCCGCTACCGGCGCGAGCAAGCCCTGCCCGACGCGCAGCCCGACGCGCCCCAGCCCGGGAGCGAGCCCCGAAAGCCCGGCAAAGCGCCTCGGCCCAAGAAACAGCCCGCCAAAGAGCCCCAGCCTAAGAAACAGCCCGCCAAAGAGCCCCAGCCCGTCCTGGCGCTGCGCCCAGACCAGCTCGCGCGCTTCGTCCCCGCCCCGGAGGGCATCTCCATCACCATGTTTGCCCAGCGCCTCACCGAGCTCAAGGATCCGGACCAGCCCGGCGAGCTGACCGGCCGCTGGCTTTCCGCGCGCCTGGTCGAGGCGGGCTATCTGGAAGAATACATCGGCGAGCTTGGCCGCCCCCGCCGCCGCCCCACCCCCGCCGGCGAAGCAATCGGCATCCGTATGCTCCCCCGCACCAACCAAAAAGGCGAGCCCTTCACCATGCTCACCCTCACCGCCCCCGCCCAACACTGGCTCCTCGCCCACCTCCCCGAGCTTCTCCCCGCGGACGAGTCATAACCCCGTAGGGGCCGACGCGGTCTTCGGCCCCTACGGGGTTTGTGCGCATCGTAGTGGCGCATGACCACATGCGCCAGCACGTATCTGCCTGCGGGATGCGGGTGGTTCACAATGGCCTGTACAGCCTCCGACCGTTATATAAACCGGAGGTGCCCACAATCGCGCTGCGCGACGGGCCGATGTGCGACGCGCAGCGAGTCCTTTGGGAGGCATGCGCCGCTGCAAGGTGGGGCCATCTCATCGTAGGAGCGATGACGATGGGTTCAGCAAACATCCAAATATACACCACGCCGATGCAAATTCGCGACACCCAACCGGGTGCGGATCTGCATCGGCGTTTTGCTTTTGCGTCAGCAGCGCCAAACAGATTGCCCGCAGCGTGCTGCAACGTGGCGCGCTGGGGCAGAGAGGCGAAAAGAGAAAAAAAGAGTTGGGGGGCTTGAAAACAGCTTGTTACTTTGTTATACTTAATGTGAGAAATAGTCTGCTATGGTATGCATGCTTTTTGTGCAAGATAACTATTATAATAATTCCAGGGCAATATGCTGGGCGCGCCGGTCCTATGCGGCCAACGCGCAGGGCATATCCATCAGAAATAGATAAGTGGAGAGAAAAAACCATGCCTGTCGCACCATCCAAACAGCAAACATTACAGCAGCCCACTGCGCATGCTGCCGCTCTAAGCAGGGGATACGACTTCCTCAAGCGGGGGTTTGATCTCTGCGGTGCGGTTTTTGGCTTGCTGCTTTTGCTGTTGCCCATGGCCGTTGTGGCGCTGGTGGTCGTGATCGATTCTCCAGGCGGGCCGATCTTCCGGCAAGAGCGGCTGGGGCGGGGCGGAAAACCCTTTTTGATGTATAAATTCCGCTCTATGGTCCGTGACGCAGAGCCCAACGGACCCCAGTGGGCAGAGGAGCACGACCATCGCTGCACCAAAGTTGGTGCCTTTTTGCGGAGAACAAAGATAGACGAATTACCGCAGTTGTACAATATTCTCCGCGGGGAGATGAGCTTTGTCGGCCCCCGCCCCGAGCGCCCCTATTTTTACGATCGATTTCAGACTTATATCCCGAACTTCCGCGAGCGCCTGGCCGTCAAGCCGGGTCTGACCGGCCTTGCTCAGGTCAACGGAGGATATTATCTGCCGCCGGAGAAAAAGATTGTGTTCGACTTGGACTATATATCGCGTCGGTCGGTCGGGCTGGATCTTTGGTGTATATGCAAAACCGTCTGCCTGGTTTTGACAGGCCGCACCGCCGACGGCACCGCCGCCCACGGCTGCGGCACAACAGACACGGAGGATGAGGAAGCTTCATGAACGAAAAACAATTTGAGCGGCCGGGCCAGCCCGGTACGGAGATTTCTGTGCTGGATACGGTAAATCTGCTGCTCCGAAAATGGTACTGGCTGGCCTTGGCTGGGCTGCTGCTTGGTCTTGGCGTCTATCTGATCGTCACCTTTCTGGTGACGCCCACCTATGAGTCCAGGGTGAGCTTTTACGTCTATAACACCTCAGACAGCGCCTCCCATTCCGGCACCGTAAACAACAATGATCTGCAGGCTGCAGAGAGCCTTGCCACCACCTATTCCAAGATCTTGGGCAGCAATTCCGTTCTGGACGCGATCTTGAGCGACCTTGGCACTCAGGCGCTGACGCGCAAAGAGCTGGCAGAGATGGTAGAGGCTTCCGTAATCAAAGACACCCAACTGCTGGAGGTGGTGGTCACCTCCACAGATGCGGCCTTCGCCTGCGACGTTGCCAGATCCTTTGCCAAGGTGGCCCCGACGGAGATCGTGCGCATCACCAAGGCCGGCGGCGTAGAGGTTGTGGACCGGCCGGAGCTGCCTACGGAAAAGGCGTCTCCCCGCACTGTGTTTGACACCGCAGTCGGCGTTATGGTAGGCCTGCTTGTCGCGGCGGTGGTGATCATCGTGCGCACGCTCTCTGACACGACGATTTATCTGCCCGAGGACGTGACCAACCGCGTGGGCGTCACGGTGCTGGGCCAAATCCCCGAAATTGCGTCGCCGGACGGCGGATATACCTATTGGACCTTGGAGAAGGGAGGAGTGATCCGGGATGAGATTGCGCAAACCGAAGCAAGGCAACGGCAGTGAGACCGTTTCTGTCAACCGCAGGCGCCTTCTGAACAACGACACCCCCTTTGCCATCAAGGAGTCCTACGTCAAGCTGCGCACCAGCATGATGTTTTGCATGACGTCCGATAAAGAGCGGCCCTGCCGCAGCTTTGCCGTCACCAGCGCCAAGCCCTCTGAAGGCAAGAGTCTTACCGTTGCAAACGTGGCGATCAGCTTTGCCATGCTGGGCAAGAAAACGCTTTTGGTGGACTGCGACATGCGCAAGCCCACCCAAAAAAGACTTTGGCGGTGTGGCGATGGGTCCGGCCTCTGCGATTTTCTGGCCAAGATCGGCCCGCTGGAGGCCAGCCGCGTGGAGGGATTGCCGCTTTCCATCGTCTGCACCGGCACGATCCCGCCCAATCCCTCAGAGCTTCTGGCCTCCAACCGAATGAAGCTCTTTATGGATTACTGCGAAAAATACTATGACTACGTGATCATTGACACGCCGCCGATCAATACCGTGGCCGACGCACAGATTATCTCCACCTACGTCGACGGCATGGTGGTGGTGGCAAAGTCCGGCAATACCACGACCGATGAGCTCGGCGCCGCCATCGACACGATCCACCGCGCCGGCGGCAACCTGTGCGGCATCGTGCTCAATGGGCTGAGCATGAAGTCGGCGAAGTATTCCTATCGCTATAAATATGGCGAAAAATACGGCTATCGCTACAGCTACAAATACGGGGAAAAGTACGGATACACATCTTCTGATCAACAGGAAAGGGAGTGAGTCTGTGCTGGACCTCACGCTGGATTACCATTCCCACATTCTTCCCGGCTGCGATCACGGCAGTGACAGCGTGGAGACCTCACGCGGCCAGTTGGACATGGCCAAGGCTGCCGGGATCCGTGTCTTGTGCGCCACACCGCACTTTTACCCCCATATGGAGAACCCGGACCGCTTCCTGCGCCGCCGGGCGCAGAGCTTCTCCCGCCTGCAGGCCTGCCTGGAGCCGGACGATCCTCAGATCCGCCTTGGCGCGGAGGTGCTGATCTGCGACGGGCTTGAGCGCATGGCGGAGCTTGACGCCCTGTGTCTGGAGGGCACGTCTGAGCTGCTGCTCGAGCTGCCCTTTTACCACTGGCCGGAGTCCATCTGGGACACGATCTTCCGGCTGCACGAGCTTGATGGGATCCGCCTTGTCATCGCCCACGTCGATCGCTATCCCGTGCCGGATATCGAGCGGCTGATCGGCGAGGGGATCGCCCTCCAGCTCAATGCAGAGGGCCTTTTGAAGCCCCGCACCAGGAAGCTCTATCGCCAGTGGATCGAGGCGGGCTATGTGCGCTATCTCGGCAGCGACGTCCATATGCTGGGCACGGGCTACCGGGACTGGGAGAAATGCAAAAAGCTGCTGCGCAAAAGCTGAGACCAAAGGGGTGGAACCGCTTGGATAACGATCACAACACACCGCTTATCAGCGTGATCATGCCCTGCTACCATGCAGCGGCATATCTGGCGCAGGCAGTGGCCTCCGTACAGGCACAGACCGTTCAGGATTGGGAGCTCTTGCTGCTCGACGACGGGTCGCAGGACAATACTGCTGCCATTGCGCAAGCCCTGGCAGACGCTGACGCACGAATCCGCTTTCTTCCCGCCGGGCAGAACCTGGGCGTTGCCAAAACCAGAAACCGTGGTCTGCGCCTGGCCCGGGGTCAGTGGGCGGCGTTTCTTGACAGTGACGACGTCTGGCACCCGGATAAGCTGAAGCGTCAGCTCGAGCTGGCTGAGCGGACGGGGGCGGATCTCATCTATACGGCGTATGATCTGTGGACGCCCGAAAAGAAACGAACCTACCGCGTCCCGGCACAGATCGACTACCGGGGCCTTTTGCGGGAAAACGTGATCGGGTGCTCCACGGTGCTGGTGCGTCGATCGGTGCTGGGAGACGATCCCTTTTCTCCGACGCTTTATCACGAGGATTATGCGCTGTGGCTGCGCCTTCTGCGCGAAGGCTGCCGCGCGGCGGGGTGCACCGAGTCTCTTGCAGACTGGCGTGTGAGCCCGCAAGGCCGCTCCTTTCGAAAGGCAAACGCGGCCAAAGCCCGCTGGCGCATCTATCGCCGGGCGGAGGGGCTGCCGCTGCTTCGCGCTGCGGTCCTGTTTGCGGGCTATGCCCTGCGGGGCGTTCGCAAGCACGCGCCATTGGTTGCGCAGAGGCTGTGACAGATGGAACAAACACAACAGCGGGCTATGACAGCCCATCAAACGCTGCTTTTGCAGATGCTCAAGGATCTCGATGCGGTCTGCCGCCGCCATCGGATCTCATATCAGCTCTTCTCCGGCACCGCGCTTGGCGCGGTGCGGCACGGGGGGTTTATCCCCTGGGACGATGATCTGGACGTGCTGCTTTCGCGGCAGAACTATACGCGGCTGCTCGACGCCCTTGAACGGGACCTGGATCAAGAAACCTACTTTGTCCAGCGGGAGTTTGGCGACCACTGGCCCATGCAGTTTTCCAAGCTCCGGCGAAACGGGACGGCCTGCATGGAAAAATATCACCCCAAGGATCCGCTGATCCACCAGGGGGTATGGATCGATATTTTCCCCTACGACGATCTGTCAGACCACAGCGTTGTGCGCCTTGCACAGTTTTTGGCCTCCAAGGTGGTCATCGCCAAGGCGCTTGATGCGCGCGGCTATGCGACCAGAAACCCTGCCAAGCGCGTGTTTCTGACAGCCTGCCGCCTGCTTCCGGCGAAGCCGTTTTGGCGGCTTTGCGTGAAACAAAGACCTGGTTCCGGTATGGTGCATACCTTTTTTGCCGGCGCCCGCAAGTACAGAAAAAACGTCTTTCCCCGTGCCTGGCTGGACCAGACCGAGCTGCTTGCGTTTGAAGACGGCCTTTTCCCGGTCAGCCGGGCGTATGACCAGGTGCTCACCCGGCTCTACGGAGACTATCACCGCCTGCCAACAGAGGCGGAAAAACAGAAAAAACAACATGTTGCCATTCTGGATCTGGAGCGGTCTTATACCTGTTATCTGGACCGGCAGCGCGACATGATATTTGATACACCTACCCGAAGTATTCGCTAAGCTTAAAGGAGAGATGCGTCTATGGAAGAACAAACCAAGCAGCAGCCCGCAGTAAAGAAGTCCAAGGGTCTGCTGTGGAAGCTGATCATGGTGGTGGCTGCCGTGGCCGTGGTGGTGCTGATCGTCGTGGTGCAGGGCCGGGCTAACGCCCCGGCGGCAGATCCGTCCGACCAGCCCCAGACCGGTACGCTGGCCGACACAGACGGACGGTTTCAAACCCCGGTCGGTGAGCTGACCTTTCCGGTCGAGTGGGCGGACCAGGTGACGCTGCAGGCCAACCAGGACGACGGCGCATATACCGGCGCCTTCTACGGCAAGGTCGGGACGCAGCAGGTCCTGCTCTTCCGCCTTCTGATCGGCGGGCAGGGGACCGGCTATGAGCTCGGCAGCGCGCCGAACGGGCAGAACCAGCTCCAGTCCGTGTGGCTGGATATCAGCCAGATCGAAGCGGATCCCGCCTGGACCGAGGAGCAGACCAAGGAAATCAACACCGTTCAGGCCTGCGTCAACGATCTGATCGACCAGATCAACGAGCTGCCCGGCTTCCAAGGGCTGGACTGAGATGGAAAAGCCCGGACGATTGCGCCGCATGATCGGGGCAGCGCTGTATTACGGCCTGGCAAAGCACCTGCCGCCCTCCTGGAGCGGGCTGAAGCTCGGCCAGACCGCCCTGCGCCGCCTCTGCGGCCGGCTGATGCTGGCCGAATGCGGCAAGGACGTCAACATTGAGCAGGGGGCGGTCTTTTCGCCCAAGGTCCGCCTGGCGGACCGCTCGGGCATCGGCGTCAACGCGCGGATCTATGGGGCGTGCTCCATCGGCCGCTGCGTGATGATGGGCGAGGGCGTGACCATCATCACCCGAAACCATCGCACGGCGCGAACGGATATTCCCATGATGGACCAGGGCTTTGAGCCCGAGCAGCCCGTTACCATCGACGACGACGTGTGGATCGGGGACCGGGTGATCATTCTGCCCGGGGTGCACGTGGGCCGCGGCAGCATCCTTGCCGCCGGCGCAGTCGTCACCCACGACGTTCCCCCCTACACCCTCGCCGCCGGCGTCCCCGCCCGCGTGATCCGCAAACGGGGGGGGGAGGCGTGCGTACCGCCGCCGGGACAAAAAGAATGAATGAAGCGGATGAAAGACAATGGGAGGGATGCGTTTGCCTGCAATTTTGAAAGACCATGCGCTTTACGTGCTTCTGGGCCTTGCCGCAGTGTGCACCATGATCTGGCTGTGCCTTTTGCGCAAACGCCTGTCCATGAAGTGGTATACGGCGCTGCTGCTTGCCATCGCCCACGTGGCCTACGGTGTTTTTTGCGTAAAGGTGTTTGCCTTTGCCGAGTCCGGCTTTGCAAAAGAGGGCTTTGGCGCCATGAGCCTGTTTGGCGCCGTGTTTCTGATGCCGCCGGCCTACTATCTCGGCGCGCGCTGCACCAAGCGGCCTGTGGCGGAGGTATTTGATCTGTTTGCCATCCCCATGATCTTCACGTTGCTGTGCGCCCGCTGCAACTGCCTGGTGGCCGGGTGCTGCCAGGGCCGGATGATCCCCGGCCTTGCGCCGTGGCGATGGCCCACAAGAGAGCTTGAGGTGGTGTTCTACCTGATCTTTCTTGCGCTTGAAGCGCCGAAGGTCATAAAAGGCGTGTCCCGCGGGCTGGTCTATCCCCGATACATGGCCGCCTACGGCAGCTTCCGCTTTGTGATCGAGTGCTTCCGCACCGCGAACACCAACAGCTTGTTCCACGTCAGTCATATCTGGGCTGTGATCTCCCTGGCTATCGGCTTCGGGATCCTCCTGGAGATAAAACAACAAGAAAAACGAAACGCAAACCAATCGTTCAAACAGCAAAATCGAAAGAAGAGGTGAACATGATGGTAAAGAATATGTTGAAACGCACGATTTCCATCCTCCTGGTTGCCGCCATGCTTCTGACCATCCTCCCCACCATAGCCTGGGCTGCAAGCGTTGATACGGGTGTGGATGACTTGAGCGCAGAAAGCAGCGGTAACGCAACGTGGGAGACAAGCAGCGGCACGATCACCGGCAGCGTCAGTGCGTTAAAGGAAGATGGCTGTTTGGGTGACTCCTTCACTTCGCGGACCGGCACACTGACCTTTAAAAACAACTCCGGCGGTCGGGCGCTTTTGTACTTTGACTACACCGTGAACCTTGCAGAGGGCAGTGCGACGGTTGACGGCGCGGATGCCAAAGGCGGATCCTTCAGCAAGGCGCTGAATGCCGGAGGTACCGTCGCGATCAGCATTACGTCTCCCGAAGCGGAGGGAACAACTACCATTACGATCAGCAACCTGAAGCTGACTGCTGAGGCGGACGTGGACGTCACCTTCAAGGCGCCGGTGAACGGTTCCTACACCGTGAATGGCACGGCGGTCACAGCCGACACAGTCAAAACCGTCAAGACCACGGACTCGGTCACTCTCGCCGCCACGCCTGCGAGCGGCTACAAGATCTTCGGTTGGTTCAGCTCCGCCGTAAACAGATATATTGCGTTTGCTGCTTCTGCGGCAGTGAGCTTCACAGAGGCAACAACTGTGGAAGCGCGCTTTGTTCCAAGCAGCGCGCCGGTCTTCCAGGTCGGAGCCATGGTATACACCGATCTGAGCGAAGCGATCAGCTATGCCCAATCGAACGGCGTTGCCAAGATCGTTTTGATCTCCGATGGCACGCTGCCCGCCGGCGATTATACGATTCCGAGCGGCAAAACACTTCTGATTCCCTTCGATGACGCGCAGACGATTTATACAGACAGCCCGGCAATTGCCTATAATTCGTACACGGATCCGAGCGCATTCCGCATGCTTACGATGGCGAGCGGCGCCAAGATCACGGTCGCAAGCGGCGGTGCGATCTCGTTGAGCAGCAAGCTGTCCTCTAAAGGTCAGCTTGGTGGCTGGAATGGCACGCCGACCGGACCAGACGGCCGGATCAAGATGAACAGCGGCAGCTCGATTGTTATCGAGAACGGCGGCAACCTTTATGCGTGGGGCTATATCTACGGCTCCGGCGCAGTGACCGCCAAGGACGGTGCAACGGTCCATGAGGCCTTTCAGATCAAGGACTGGCGAGGCGGCAGCGCGACTTCGAATGTCTATAGCTATGCGTTTATCCTCAACCAGTACTACGTTCAAAACATCGAGGTCCCGCTGACGCTCTATGCCGGCGCAACTGAGAAGCTTTACTCAGCGGTAAACGCCAGCGGCAGTGCATATTCGATGGGCGTAACGTTTATCGGCAGCAGCGGTATGTTTAACATCTCGTCCGGGTATATTGTAAAGGACTATATGGAAAGCACAGACCGCCTGCAGATCGACGCCTACGGCAATGTGTCTGTCAACCCGATGACGATGACCGGCCTGCCAATGATCGGCAGCATCAAAACAGACAGTTATGTCTTGCCGATTACAAGCAACATCACCATCAACATCCATGAGGGCGTGAATGCAAATATCACACAGAACATTGAGCTGCTGCCCAGCACAGAGATCAATGTGTCGTCCGGCGCGACGTTGAACATTGCAGATGGCAAGCGCGTCTACGTCTATGACAACGATGACTGGGGCAACTTTACCGGCAGTGCCAGGCTGTACGTGATCGGCTATTCGGCAGCCAACGGCAAAACGACAAAGCGCACGGCTGCAGGACTGAAGGATGCGAAGATCCTGGTCAACGGCACGTTGAATGTCAACGGCAGCCTCTTTACCTCAGCGGGCGGTGCGGAGATTGTCTCCGAAGGCGGCGGAAAGGTCGTTCTGAAGAATGCGCCGACTGCAACCTCGACGATCTATGAGATGGCGAATAACAGCACCAAAACGGAGGTTACCTTCACCGCGGCCCAGCTTCAGAATGGGGACGGCAGCTATTATAAAACTGCCGGTAAGGCGGCCGGGACGGAGATCCCTTATCATGCTGCAGCGCAAAAATGGGGCGGGCCGTTCTATACGGTCACCTGGGAAGTAGAAGGCCAGGACCCTGTTGACGAGATCTACGAGAAGGGTGAAACGCCCGTCTACAAAGTCAACGGAGAGCCAGCGACCCCCCAAAAAGCGAACGACGCACAGTATACGTATACGTTTGACAAGTGGAACCCTGCGATCATTCCGGTCAATGGGGACGCAACCTATACTGCAAGCTTCACGCGTACGCTGAATACCTATACCGTCAAGTGGCTGGATGAGGACGGCAACGTCCTGGAGACGGATGAGAACGTGCCATACGGCACCGTGCCGGAGTACAACGGTGCCACCCCGACCAAGGAACAAACCGACTCTGTTACCTACACCTTCTCAGGCTGGTCCCCCGAGGTGGCCGCTGTGACAGGCGACGTGTCCTACACCGCGCAGTTTACCGAGGCTACGCGCACCTACACCATCACGTGGGAAGATGACGACGGTACGACGCTTGCGACCGATCTGGTCGCCTATGGCGAGATGCCGGTGTACAAGAATGGGGAAAATCCCGTCAAGGCAGCGGATCAGCAGTACACCTATACGTTCAAGGAGTGGACGCCTAAGGTCGTAGCTGTCACCGGCAATGCGACTTATACCGCGACCTACACGCCTACGCTGAATACCTACACGGTTACCTGGCTGGCTGAGGACGGCACGACGGAGCTTGCCACCAACGAGGTCGAATACGGCGTACAGCCCGTGTACAACAATGGCGTGGATCCCGTCAAGGAGCCCACCGGTGCATTTACCTACGAGTTTGCCGGATGGGTCAACGGCGAAAATACCTATCAAAGCGCCGATCTGCCCGTCGTGACCGATGACGTTGTCTACCAGGCAAGCTTCACAGCGACGCCGCGCACCTATACCGTCACCTGGCTTAACTATGATGGCCAAGAACTGAAAAAGGATGAAATGGCCTACGACGCCGCGATCTCGTATGATGGCGAGACTCCCGTGCGGGAGGGCGACGCGCAGTACACCTACGTCTTCGCAGGCTGGCAGCTCGCCGAGACAGGCGAAGATGGCAGCGTTGTATGGAGCAACGTGGATCTGACCACGGTTAAAGTGACCGGGGACACGACACTCCGGGCAAGGTTTGACGAGACGATCAACCAGTACAAGATCCGCTGGTTGAACGACTACGGAACGCTCCTGCGGGAGGACGTGCTGAACTATGGCGTCATGCCGGATTACGGCGATATCAGCACGCTGGTAAAGGCTGCAGATGCACAGTATTCCTACACCTTCAGCGGCTGGACCCCGCAGATCGAGACGGTGACAAAGGATGCGGTGTACACCGCCGTCTACGAGAAGACTTTGAACAAGTACACCATCACCTGGAAGAATGACGACGGCACGACCATCGACACCACCGAGGTTGCCTATGGCGAGATGCCCACGCATGCAGCCGCATACAAAGCACCCGATGCACAGTACACCTATACCTTTGACGGCTGGAGCCCTGCGCTGACCGAAGTCACCGGCGCTGCGACCTACACCGCGACCTACACAACCACGCTGAACACCTATACCGTCACCTGGAAGCACGAGGACGGCACTGTCCTTGAGACAGACGAGAACGTGCCCTACGGCACCGTTCCCACCTATGACGGCGAGACCCCCGTCAAGCAGGGCGACGCGGAGTTCAGCTATACCTTCCAGAGCTGGACGCCTGCTGTTGCGGCAGTTACGGGCGACGCAGTCTACACTGCAGTCTTCACCCAGGCGACCAACACCTACACCGTGACCTGGAACAACGACGACGGCACGCTGCTTGAGCTTGATGAAGCTGTGCCCTACGGCACCGTTCCCACCTATGACGGCGCGGCGCCCACCAAGCCGGCCACGGCGCAGTACACCTACACCTTCGCCGGCTGGAGCCCCGCGCTCACGGCGGACACCAGGGTGACCAGCAACCTGACCTTCACCGCGACCTACACGCAAAGCGTCAGAAGCTATACCATCACCTTTGTGACAGAAGACGGCACCGAGCTGGACAAGCAGACGCTGGAATACGGCGCAATGCCCGAATACCAGGGCCAGACGCCGGTCAAGGCAGCGACGGCGCAATACACCTATACCTTCGACGGCTGGACGCCTGACCTCGAGACGGTAAAGGGCGACCAGGTCTATATCGCAAAGTTTGCCGCCGAGGTGAACACCTACACCGTCACCTGGGTCAACTACGACGGTACCGTGCTGGAGACCGATCTGAACGTGCCCTACGGCCAGACGCCTGCCTTTGACGGCGAGACTCCGGCCCGGCCTTCCACCAATACGCAGGTCTTCACCTTCTCCGGCTGGGATCCTGCCGTTGCCGAGGTTACCGGAGACGTGACCTACACAGCGACTTATGAAGCGGCGGCCCGCAAGTACGTCGTGACCTGGGTCAACTACGACGGCACGGTCCTGCAGACCATCGAGGTGGAATACGAGGCCCCCGTGCCCGCGTATGCCCTCACCGGCGAAAACGGCGAGGATCGCACCCCCGTCAAGCCCGGCAACGCACAGTACAGCTACGTCTTCGCAGGCTTTGATCCCGAGGTCCAGGAAGGGGAGAAGGTCACCGAGGACCGGACCTTCACCGCAAGATTTGACGAAATTGTCAATACCTACACGATCACCTGGATCGCCGGGGACAAGACCTACACCGACGCTGTGCCCTACGGCCAGACGCCCGTCTATGACCACGAGACCCCCGAGAAGGCTGCAACGGAGTCTGTGATCTATACCTTCGATCACTGGGATCCCGCCATTGCGCCCGTGACCGCAGACGCCACATACACCGCTGTGTTCACCGAAAGCGCCCGGATCTACACCGTTACCTGGCTGGATCGGGACGGCAATGCGCTGAAGACCGAAGAAGTGCCCTATGGCACCCTGCCCACTGCCCCCGAGGTCCCGGACGTGCAGGTCCAGACCGATCTGGAAAACGGCGTCTACCGGTTCTACACCTGGGACAAGCAGATCCAGGCTGTCACCGGCGAGACGACTTACCAGGCGCAGTACCGCTTTACCGGCCTGCGCACGACCGAGTCCGGCAAGCAGTATCTGGTTGACGACGCGGTGCAGCACGGCTGGCAGCAGGTTGACGGCAAGACCTACTACTTCGACTATGACACCGGCTTCGCCGCCACCGGGCTTGCTGCGACCGAGCAGAAGCAAGATGGCGACAAGGCTCCCGGCTGGTACGTCTTCGACGACCAGGGCGTCTTCCAGGCCGGGCAGAATGGCCTGTATCATGACGGCGCCGACACTTATTGGACCGAAAACGGCCGTGTGGTGGAGCAAGCGGGTCTGGTCAGAGTGGTCCTGCCCAGCGGCGAGATCAACTACTACTACTTCGGCGCCGACAACAAGGCAGTGAAGAACGGCACCTTCAAGGTGGAGAACAACAACGGCCTGAAGCTGCCCGCCTTCAACTACGACTTTGACGAAGCCGGCGTGATCGTCCATGACGCGGACACCTCGAAAAACGGCATCTGCGCCCCCACCGAGGATGACGGCAAGCTCTATTACATGCTCGACGGTGTGCGCGTGGGCATTGGCCTGCTTCGTATCGACGACGCTTACTACTATGCCCGCACCTCCACCGCTGAGATCGTCCGCGGCCGGAGCTATTGGGTGGCGGTGAACAACGGCTACCCCATCCCCGTCGGGATGTACTCCTTTGACGCCGACGGCAGAATGATCCTCAACGGCTTCTTCCAGGAGAGCGACAAGACCGTCTATTACCAGGACGGCGTCATGGCCAAGGGCTTCACCAAGATCGGCGAGGACTACTACTTCTTCAACGCCAGCAGCGGCCGCATGTACAAAAACGCCAAGCTCTGGGTAGGCGAGAATGCCTACGGCATCGAGCCAAACCTCTACAACTTCGGCGCCGACGGCAAGATGGAGCGCTCCGGCTTTGTTGAGAACAACGGCTTCACCTACTACTACCGCGACCTGGTCTTTGTCAAGGGCTTCACCAAGATCGAAGACGACTACTACTTCTTCAACGCCGGCAGCGGCAAGATGTACAAGGACACCACCCTCTGGGTCGGCGCGAACGACTATGGCTTTGAGCCCGGCATGTACTACTTCGGGCCCGACGGCAAGATGCAGGTCCCGGATCTGGAGAACGGCCAGAAGGCCATCGTGGAGGTGGGCGGCAAGCTCTACTTCACCATCGACGGCATGCGTCAGACCAACGGACTGAATGAGCTGGACGGCGAATACTACTACGCGCAGTCCAACGGCGAGCTGGTGGTGGGCAAGACCATCTACGTCAGCAAGAAAAACGGCCTGATCCCCGACAAGGGCAACTATTATGCGTTCGACGCACAGGGAAGACTGATCAAAACCGGCTTTGTCGAGGGCACCGACGGCTATACCTACTATTATGACGACCTGGTCCTGGCACTCGGCCTGACCAAGGTTGGCGACGACTTCTATTTCTTCAACGCCGGCAGCGGCAAGCTCTACAAGGACAAGAACCTGTGGGTTGGCGCCAACAGCTATGGCATTACACCCGGTATGCATTACTTTGATGCAGAAGGCAAGTTGAAGGATAACTGAACCCATCCGGTCCCGGGGCGCTGCTCCGGGACCGCCCTCGCGCCGCACAGCGCCGTGCTGCCATGCATCACGGCGGTGCGGCTGCGGCGTATTCTCACCCTTGAACGATTGGCGCGGCAGACCAAGCTGCCGCGCGGAAAGGACCGGACCTATGAAACATGGAGTATTGACCAAGCTGTTGGCTGTGCTGCTGGCGACGTGTATGGTGCTGAGCCTGTTCCCGCTTGCAGTTTTTGCCGATGCAGGCGAGACCGGCCAGCCTGAGATGCACACCGAAGCAGAATCAGCCTCTGAGACGGAGCCTGATCTGCCGCCGGAGGAGCTTGCTCCGGCTGAGCAGGAGCCAACTGAGCCGGAGACGGATGCAGCCCCCGAGCAGGAGCCGACCGAGGCGGAGGAGCCCACGGCGCAGCCAGACGAGACTCAGACGCCTGCCCCGGAAGCGGAGGACCAGGCACAGCCGACAGAGTCTTCTCTTGAGGAAGTCTCGGCCGAGCCGGTCGAGCAGACCGCGCCGACACAGGAGCCAGAGGAAGACCAGGAGCCAGAGCCCCCCGTCTTTGAGCCGGTCACCAGCTACGATGCGTTTCTTGCTGCTTTGACTACGCTTGAGACCTACGCCCAGGCGTATGCAAGAGAGCATGCGGGCGAAGACCCTGTGGCTCTGGTGATCAACTATATCCGCTGCGGCGTGGAAAAATACACCTCCAGCAGTTGGACTGCCTTCTGCGGCGAGGAGAAGACAGCCTTCACCAACTACGTGGCCGAGCAGGACGCTGTTTCCGGCACTGCCGCCGGGAGTCTGCGGGATCTGCATGCCTTTTTCCTGCCCAACGGCGACGAGGTAGAGTTTGCCCATATGTTTGGCTGCCTGGATATGGCCTATCATACCGGCAACCAGAACACGGCGGATCTTGGAAGCTGGGCCGGTGATATCTGCGATCTGGTGCAGCTTACGCACAATGCCGGTGTGACCGGCACCGTGGAGGAAATGGCCGAGGAGATCCGCACAAACAACGACAAGTATTTCCTCTATGACGATCCCACGGCCCACTCCTTTGGCCGGTTGGACCTCTATGCAGACCTGGACGCCTTCTATATTCTGCGCAAGGTCGGCTCCAGCGGCAGCATCGGGGCGGTCATGCGCAGCTACTACACCCAGAGTCTCACCGACAGCCTCAGAGCCGCGTTCTTCATCGAAAACCGGCTTGGCGGTGCTTCTACCAAGTCTGAGATCCGCTCTGCGGTCTACAGCATCTACACCGCCAACGAGGGGATCCGGACGCTGGAGGGGACTTATCTGCCGAACGGCGTGAACCCGGATCTTCGCACAGCCTGCTGCTACGCCTTTGCAGACTATCTCTATGAGACTGCCCGCGGCAAGATTGAAAATCCATACTATACGGTCTTTTCCACCGAGCGCTCCAATCTGGCGCCGGGCATCACCCAGGAGTCCAAGCTCGCCATCACCCAGGACGACAAGCAGATCGCCTATTACCTGGCCTATGCCGATATTGCCCGCGACGACGTAAGCGTCTACGCCAACTACAACGACAACGACGGCTCCCACTGGCAGATGGCGCGCGTCACCGATCAGATGAAGGCGGCCGAGCAAAAGCATACCAATCCCGATGACCCGGCGCATTATATCCCCAACTACAGCGCCACCGTTGGCGTCAACGCCGACTTCTACAACATGAGCAACGGCGCGCCCTCCGGCCCGCTGGTCATGGAGGGTGTGACCTACAACGGCATGGGGAAGAACAACTTCTTCGGCATCCTGAAGGACGGCACCCCGATCATCGGCGGCAACGCCGAATGGGAGGCAAACAAGGCCAACATGCAGGAAGCCGTCGGCGCATCCATCTGGCTGGTCCGAAACGGCCAGATCGCCGTGACCTCCACCACCAACTACTATAACGACCGGGCATCGCGCACCGCCGTGGGCATCACCTATGACGGCCGCGTGGTGGTCATGGCGCTCGACGGCCGCCAGGAGCCCTTCTCCTGCGGCGGCAGCGCCATCGAGATTGCGCAGATCATGCTTGACGCCGGCTGCGTCACAGCCGTGAACCTGGATGGCGGCGGCTCTACTACCTTTGCCGCCAAGCCCGAGGGCTCGGAGGAGATCACCATCGTCAACCGACCCTCCGACGGCTACGAGCGCTCAGTAAGCTCCTCACTGCTCATCGTTTCCACAGCCAAGCCCTCCAACGTATTCGACCACGCGGTGGTCGCTTCGGACTATGACTATCTCACAGTTGGTACCCAGCTTGAACTTCACGCATCCGGTGTAACGGCGACCGGCGGCGCCATTGCGCTGCCAGAGGGCGCTCAGATGCGCCTGAGCGATGAGACCATCGGAACGCTCTCAGAACAGGGCGTTTTCACTGCCGCAGCAGTGGGAGATGTGCAAGTCCAGCTTGTGAGCGCAGAAGGGGAGATCCTGGGCACCAAAACGCTTCACGTTGTCGTGCCCACAGATCTGAAATTTACCAAAAAGACCATCAATGCGGTGCTCGGGCAGCCAACCAATCTGCCTATGGAGGCGTCCTACAACGGCAACGTTGTGAAAATCAATCCAAATGACGTCCAGTTCGGCTTCCTCAAAATCAGCCTGCAGGCCATCGGCAACGTCGAAGGCGGCACCGTTAACACCACCAAGACCGAGCTCGTCTTTGAGTATCCCGAGGCCGGCATCATTACAGACTTCGATTTTACCGCGGCACCCGACAGCACCATCCGCACCCTTACGGTCGGCGCGGTGCTCAAAAGCAAGCTCGGCGAGTTTCAGGCACTGATCAGCCAGGAATTCACCAAGGCCTATCAGGAGGCGAAGGCGAAAGGCCTGAGCGATGAGGAGGCTGCTTTGGTGGCGCAGGCGCGCAGACGAGGCTACCTTTGACTTCAACGACGCCACCGGCGGCGACGGCCTGCTGTCGTGGCGGCGCGAGGTTTCCAACGCCAACTATAAAGAGGAGGAGCAGACCTACTACGTCCGGGATGCGGAGCAACCCATGGAGACGGCCTACACCTTTGCCGTTGATATGTCCAAGGTGCCAATTCCCGAAAAGCTGACAGGGCTGTTGTACATGCTGCCCGGCGGCGATCAGGAGGGACGCACCGCCTGGGATTTCATGCTCCAGCTTGCAGAGCGGATCAGTCCGCTGACCACCGTTACCGTTACGGTCAAGATCCCGGAGGGATTCCGGGCGGATGTGGAGAACTTGCGGCTGGCCAACGAGTATCTGTCCTTGACCTCCAAAGAGATCATGGGCGACACACTGGTGGTGAAGTGCAACTTCGTCGCCCAGTCTGAGCCGATCAATCCTGCCACGGCCAATCCGCTCTGCGTGCTCAGCGGCTTCAAGCTGACCCCCACCGCCGACGCTCCCTGGAGCGAGGAGCAGACGCTGGACGTGACGCTGACCGGAGAGCTGGACTATGACATCTATGCGCATTTCCACATTCTGAAGAGCTTGGCTGAACAGACGGAATATCAGGAAAAATACGGCCTGTATCCCTATGACAACAGCCAGAACATCCCCGGCGACTATGGCGCCCACTTTGCAAACCACGTTCTGAGCTTTGACGACGCGTATCGGCTGGACAATGCCAGCCAAAACGGCTGGAAGCTGGAGGAAAACGGCTGGCGCTACTATGAAAACGGCACTGCCCTCACCGGCATCCGGGAGCTGCCGAGCTTTGTCGATGGCGAGGAGGGTACCTTCTGGTATGACCTTGGCCAGGAGGGCTATTGCCACAGCAAGCTGACCGGCATCTTCTTCCGCGGGGGAGAAGGCTATTATGCCAGAATGGGCACGCTGGTTTCCGGTTGGCAGTCGATCCTCGCAGAGGACGGCGAGTCTTACTTCTATTTCTTCGACCGCACGGACTACACCATGTACACCGGTGTGCGCGACGTGGACAACCTGACCTATACCTTTGCCGACGACGGCAAGCTGGTGCGCGGCGCGTTCCGCACCAACGCTCAAGGCACCAAGTATTTCTGGGCGGGCGAGTCCTGGTTCCGCCGCTTTGTCACCCTGGAGGAGGGCACCTACTGGCTGGATGTGAACGGCTATGTGGCATACGGCAATGCATTCACCGTCACAACCAACGTCAAGGATATCACCTGGTACCACTTTGACGAACAGACCGGCCTGCTCACCGGGCTTTGCAACGGCTTTATCGACTACCGCGGTGAGCTGTATTGGTGCGATGAAAACGGCAAGGTGTTCTACGGCGCCATCGGCGTGGAAGACGGCATCATCTTCACGGCGACGCGGGGCAAGGTCTATGTGAACATGGGCTGCTACGTTGACGCCACAACCTCCTGCCGCAATTGCAGCCTGGAGCCGGGCAAGTACTGGTGCGGCGCGGACGGCTATCTGCTCAAAGACGGCTTTGCTCAGATCGACGGCGGGACCTACTACTTTACCGACTACCACCATGCCAAGGGCTTCACCAAGATCGGAGAGGACTACTATCTCTTCAACGCCGGCAGCGGCAAGATGTATCAGGACGCCACCATGTGGGTCGGCGC
>ONCN01000079.1 GCA_900316335.1 uncultured Eubacteriales bacterium
CCGCCGTATTCGGTGAAGGAGTCGATGAGCTCCTGCTTCGTCACGGTATGGAAGGCGGTGTTCACCCCGGCGAGCTGGTAGGTCAGCGTGTGGACCGCGCCGTCGGTCTTGAAGCGCTCCGCGGCATTGTGTCTGAGATCATAGGCCATAAGCCGTCCGTGCTGCGCGCCGTCCTTGATATAGGGAACGTACTCAATGGTGCCGTTGCGGAACTGGAGGTCATGGTTGGTATGCAGGGCGCCGTCCACTCCGTCAAAGGTCAGCTTGCCGGAGCCGCTCAGGATCAGATCGCCGTGGCCGCTGGACAGGCCGTAGGGTGTGTTCAGGCTATAGCTAAAATACTCGTCCCCCGGTATTGACAGCAGCAGGTCGCCGGTGCCGGTGATCGTGAGATCCTCGGCGGCGGCAATAAAGCTGTCTGTTGCGTAGTTCTTGGGATTGATTACCCGGTTCTGTCCCAGCAGCTCCACGGTCAGAGCGTTCGCGGAGGAGATTGTCGCCCGTTCGGCATAGCTGGACACCCAGATGCTCCTTTCAAGGTATACCGCGCCGATATCCGTCAGATCCAGATCCCGCAGTGTCAGAACGCCGGTGTCCGGGTGGTACTGCCAGCAATCCCGCTCCAGATTGCCCAAATTCTCGTCGGTGACGGGAATCCGGCCCACATAGACCTCGTATTCCGTCCTGGCGGTGCGGAAGGCCCGGACGCTGACCGGGGTGCCGGCCTTGGAGCGGTAGTAGAGCAGATAATCCGTGTCCGGCTTCAGGCCGGTCAGATGGTCGTCTCTGGTATAGTGGACGCCGTCCACGGAGATCTCCAGCCGCGCGTCGGTGCCGTCGGCCCTGGGCAGCCAGGCGTAGACCACCGTGGCGCCGGGATGGACCTCCACGTTGTCTGCATAGGTGGTGTAGAAGACGTCCTTGCCGTCCTTGATCTCGTCGGTCAGATAGAGGGTGTCCTCCGGGAAGGGGAGATTCTGCCAGTTGACGTAGTCCTCGCCGTCATAGAGGACCTTGCCCTCGGGATCCAAAAGCTGCATGGGCTCGGGCTGGGGCAGCTCCCGGTCCTCCAGCGGCGGCGCGTCGGAGGCGCTGGCGTAGATCGGATTCGTTGTATGCGAGGAGTAAAAATTGTCCTGGACCTGATATTCGGGTACGCCGTCTCCATCCCGGTCGTACTCGATGGTGTACCGAATGTAGATGTAATATGGGCTGGATTCCGGCACCTTCAGCGTGGTGACCGTGCCGGTCTCCGCGTCAAAGGAAATGACATCATCCGGTGTAGACAGGGAGACGTCTACAGAATCGGGGACCAGACGGACGTTCGGATCGTTGCAGATCAGCAGATCCTTGATATCGAGGGTCTGCCCGACGATCAGGCGGAAGTCCTTGGTGGTGTAGGCCGGCATCACGGGAGGCAGCTTTGTTCCGTCCAGGATCGTCAGGGTATCCGGCGCGGAAAACATGATATGGATGCCCGGGCCGTCCCAACCGTCCTCTGAAACGCTTTCCGGTTTTCCCATGAGCTTGCCGTTGACATAGATCTTGACTCTGTCCCTATCAGTGGTACTCATATCAGCTACATGGGGATGGAGGGTGATCTTGCCGCCGATGCCAGTCTGAACGCCTTTCGTGAAGAAATTTTGTGTCGGTTTTTCCTTCAATATATCCAGCACATTCAAATAGGTATAGGTGTCGATAATTTTGTCCGCGGTAGCAGAGTAGGTCGGAACAAGCTCGGCTTCTACCTTGGTGTCAAAACCGTTGGCCGTGACGCTGATCTGATCCATCCACTCGCTGACGTTGGCGCCCTCCACGACCTCGTTGGGGAAGTCGATATAGACCGTGTTCACCTCCTGGGGCACATGGTCCGGCTGCCGGGGATACCAGACCATCAGGGTCACGGTGCCGTCGCCGTTGATTTTCAGATGCTCCTCGGTGTAGTAGTCCCGGCTGGTGGTGGACAGGGTGACGATCTCGCCGTCCAGATCGGTGTAGGACAGGTCGTAGGTCCCCTCGGAGAGTGAGCGGGTGCGGAACCTGGCGCAGTCGTTGGGGGCGAGGACCACGTTGGCGTAGTAGCAGGTGTTGTACTGGGCCTGGGCCCCGGCGGGCAGGGGATCGCCATACTGGTCCCACTCGGTCCAGTAGAATTTCTGGACGTGATAGGGGGCGTCCTTCGGGACCTGGGCGGCGGTGGGCAGGGGCTTGCCCGGCTCCGGGGGCTGGATGCCGCTGAGGACCACGTGGTTGTATTCCTCCACGACCCGCACGGTGCAGCTCACGGTCTTGCCCTTGGGATCCTTGACGGACAGGGTGGTCTGGCCGGCCTTGCCGGAGAAGTAGGCGAGGCCGTCGTCCTCCAGCCAGGCCACGGTCGGGTCGGAGGAGGTGCTGCCGCCAAAGTCATAGCCCACGGTGGCGTTATTCGGCTCGGGCCAGAACAGACGTCTGCCTTTGGTGAACTCCCACGCCTGCGCCTTCGTGTACTCCCATTCGCCCAGGCTGCTGATGCCTGTGGCCTCGATCTCCAGGTTAATGGGCTGATAGTTGCCGGTGTAGCTGCGCTTATTGGTGGAGAAGTAGATCCTGGCTTTATAATCTCCGTGGCGGTTTTTCATCTCCGCTTCCGTATAGAAGTCCTGGGGATACTGGACCGTGGGGATCTGGTCGGCGCTGGTGGCGTGCAGGTTGTCGAACTTCACCGTTCTGCCGTACACGTCATAGGTGAACGAGGTGATGTACTCGTCCGAGCGCAGGCCCTCGATCTCGGTGGGGCGGAAGGTGGCCGGGTGCTGGGCGGAGACAAAGCTGACCTTGTCGGCGAGCTTGACCTCCAGATCGCCGTACAGCGGGTTCGTGGCCTCGCCGGGCAGCTTCAGCGGGTGGGACCAGAAGACCTGCTTCTTGTCAAAGTTCTTCTGCCACTTGAGGTTGAGCACAATGGCCTTGACCCGGATGGTCTGGCCCTCCAGAGAGGCGGGAATGTAGCAGCTATCGGAGTTGCTGAAGTACGGCCAGTTGTTCTCCGGCGACAGCGGCCGATCGTGATAGATCCGCATGCCCAGCTCGTCGCGGCACATCTCCTGGGTGAACATGTGGATATCCCAGGCGGTCCACTTGGTCTTGTCCGCCGGCAGGGACTGGGTGTTGACGTAGGTGTGGCCGTCGTTCAGATCCCAGCGCTCCGGCATATGCCACTGCTTGGGACCGAGATCGTCGCTCTCATAGATGTTGTCGGTGCCGGCGATCATGCGGATGGGCTTGCCGTTGTCGTCCACCACATACCACTGGTAGTACACGTCAAAGATCCGGTCGCCCTTGAAATCCACCAGGCCCGCCTTGGCGTTGACCATTTCGATGCGCATGAATTTCCCGAGCTCGGGCGTGCCGTCCCACTGAAGAGGGGTGTAGTCCGGCTCGTCGGGGTTGCCGTCGGGGTCGTCCTCGTTGATGCCCACGCAGCGGAAGCAGAGGCTGGTTTTGGTCCGGGCCGGGCGAAGGTGGTCGTCATATTTGCCGTTGCCGATATATCCGTAGGACAGGTATTCCTCAATGGTCAAAACGACCCGGTACATTTCGCCGGACCGGTAGCCCGCCCAGTCGGGGTTTTCTTTTTTGATCTGCCGCTCGAGCTCCTTGAGGGGCAGCTTGCACTTGAGCGAGTCGCCGCTCGTACCGTAGACCACCGTGGCCAGGGGAGAGTCGGCGTTGCGCCAGCCGCTTTCGCTGATATTGGTCCTGGTCAAAGGATCCACGCGGTAGACCTTATACTCAAACCACTTGAAGTTGCTGTGCATGGACTTGCCCTCGACCTTGGTATACTGGGCCTTGCTCTGATCCGCCTGCTTGAGCAGATTGCTCCAGGCCTTGTCGCTGTTGGTCATCTGTGAGCCGGTGATCGTGGCGTTGGCGCTGCTCTTGCCCGGGGCGGTGAACTTGACGTCGCCCCAGGTCTGCTTTTTGAGCAGGTTGCCCTCATAGTCCAGCGGCTCGTTGTAGTACCAGATCTCGCTGGCGTCCAGCTTTTCACCGAAGACGTCGGTATCGGTGAGCTTGGGGATCATATAATAGGATTCGGCGTTTCGTGCGTCATATGGGAAGGTGATAAATCGCTCGTTGTTGGCAAAGACCGCCTCGCGGATGCACTCCTTCTCGTTGCCCCAGGCGTCCGCCAGAAGATGGGTCGCGTTCTGGCCGTAGTAGGTGTCGAGCATGACGGTGTGGGTGGCGTTGAGGCTGGCCTCGTTGGGATAGACCTCGAGATACCGCTTGTAGCGCAGCTCGGTGTCGCCGCAGAACAGACGGTAGTGGAAGATATCCTCGTCCATTCCGGCGTCCTCAGTCCGCTCATCCATCAAGACCATGGCGCCGTCGCCGTAGCGGTCCACGATCTGGATGCGGCCGTCGCGGATCAGATCCTCGCCGTAGGACTCGATGCCCAGGTTGACCGAGCCGTCGGAGCCGGGGAACTTGTTGAAATGCTCGCTGTCCCCTTCTTCCCGCACGGCCATCTGCATGACCTCGTGGTAGGTGCGGAAGGTGCCGCCACGGACCATGACGTTCCGGGTGTTCACCGGGACGGGGGTGACGTGCTCGCGATCGGCGGCAAAGGCCTCGGCGTTGTCGTAGAAGATCTGCTGGAAGCCCATGGTCTCCTGCTCGCTGAGCGTGACGGTCTTTTCCCGGACTACGCCGTCAGTGCCCTTTTCATACTGGAGCACGGTCTGGCTGTTGTTGGCCCGGACCATGTTGAAGATGTTGGCGCCGCAGTAGCCCTCAAAGGTGCCGCCGTAGATATAGGCCTGGCCGCCGTTGTCCTTGCCGGGGACCTTGGGGTTGGGGCCGCCCTGCTTGGTGACCTCGACGACCGCGTTGCGGGTGTTGGGCGTGGAGCCGTAGCCCTTGAAGGTGCCGTCATAGATCACCAGGGTGCCGGTGTTGCCCACGTGGGCTACGGTGCCCTGGATGCACTGGGTGATACGGGACTTCTCGTCCTTGCCGACCATGTTCACGATGCCGTCCACCAGCTTGAAGGCCCCGTTGACCATGCTGTCGATCTTGTTTTTGTTCACCACGGCGTCTACAACGTCCTTCTCCGCCGCGGCGATCTTGGTGTTTTTGTCGTTTTTGCCGGGCTTCTTGTCGTCCGCCTTGTTTTCGCCCTCCTTGGTGCCCTGGCGCTGGCCGGCGTCGATGTCCGCGTTTTTGGAGGACTTCTTTTCAGATACGGTCTCGTCCCGGCCTGCTCCGGTGGTGGAGCTGCCCTCTTTTTCCGGGGTGTCGAGCTTCTTTTCCTCGTAGCCCCCGCTGCCGGTGCGCTTGATCGTGGAGGTGGTGGGGTCGTCTCTGCCGCCGTTGTCGCCGCTGGGCACGTCCTCATCCATGAAGGACTCGCGCACGTCGGCCACCGCTGCGGTGGCTGCGTTGATGCCGGTTGCATACTCGGCGATGCTCACGCCCATGCCCACCGCGGTGCCGATGACAGACTTGAACTTTTTCCAGGAGAATTTGCTCTTGAGCTGGTCCTTCTGCCGGCCGGCCTGGAAGGTGCCGCCGTAGATCACCAGGCTGCCGTCCACCCAGAACAGGTCTCTGGTGGTGATATAGTTCATGTCATAGCTGTAGGGGTCACACATATAGCCGGTGAAACTGATCTTGCCGCTGCCCCTGCCGGAGTTGACGCCGCGCCAGGAGCTGGAGTCAATAATGGTCAAGGTGGCCTTTTGGTTGATATGGATCATCTTGGCCGAGTGGAACGCGGCGTGGCTCGTCGGGCCATTGCCGTCGTTGCGCAGGTTGGCGTCGTAGCGCACGTACAGGGCGTGGCCGTTGAGATCCAGGACCTTGTCGGTGGTGATCTCGATGGGCTTCCAGGGATCCACCTCGATCATACTCATGTCGAAGTCGTCGTTCAAAGAGATGTACTTGTGCTCGTCCTTGTTGGACTGCAGATAGTAGCGCAGGGAGTAGTTGTCATTGGAGGACGTGATCGGGGGGACCATGGGGCGGTAGATATACTGATCGCCGTGGTCTGTGAACTCGTAGCCCTCGTTGTCAACGTGTACCCAGCGGAACTTGTTGGCCGCGGACTTGTAGTAATCCGGGTCGGTGATGGTGGTCTCCGGGTTGTCCTGCTTGGCCTGGATCTCCATACCCGAATAGGGGGTCTTCGCGATGGCCTTATAGCTGAAGTCGATGGTCAGATCTGAGTTGTCTGCGCTGACCCTGGCCGGCAGCTCCGGCGCGAGGCTCAGGATCATCAAAGCCGCCAGCAGCAGACAGATGATACGCTGCTTCTGTTTCATGCTTGCTCCTCCTTTGTTCTTCGGTGTTGCTTGTCCTCTTCATCGGGTTAGCGGCGGGGCCGCTGCAGAATTTGATTGTGCATTCCTTCCAGTTTGATTATAGAGGATAAGCCGGAGGCGCGCCTCCCCATTTTTGGTAGTTTTTTCAAGGTCTCCATGATTTTTTATGATTTTCTTTCATTTCCTACCAATTTTGGGGGGTACAAATCTGTTGGCCTCATGTATAATAGAGACACAAGCAAGCAGCAAGCACTGTGCACCGCGGCACGCGGCTGGGAGGTGGTTCGATGGGCGGCATCAACAAGCGGATCCTGTTTGCACTGGCGGCAGCCTACGTCGTGTGCGGCGCTCTGCATATTCTGCTTTACGGTGTGACTTATCTGGACGGCCTGTCCGATTATTTCTGCTGCGTTCTGACCCTGGTCTGGGCCTTGTCTGTCCGCAAGCGGGTGACCCAGCGGCAGCTTCGCGTGCTGCTGATCGCAATCGCGCTTATGCTGCTGCTGTATTTTTACCTGCAAATCTGCCGTTACCTTCTGGTACGCAAACCGCTGTGGGCGCAGCGCTGGCTGTGGTACGCCTTCTACATCCCCATGGACGCCTTTCCCGCGTTGATCCTGGCGCTGGCTCTGCGGATCTATCGGCCGGCGGACAAGCCTCTGGGTTGGGGGTATTGGGCGATGGCTGCGCTGTTTGTCATCATGACCCTGCTGGTTCTGACCAACGATCTGCACTTCTGGTTCAAGTCCTTCCCCAGCGGGGTCCTGGACGATGACGGGCGGGAAAAGAGCGGCTGGCTGTACTATTTGATCAGCGCCTGCATCTACGGGACCTATATCCTGAGCTTTTTCATCATCCTGCACAAAAGCCAGCGTTTCGGCGGCCAGGGCTGGCGCTGGCTGCCCCTGGTTCCGCTGGGCGTGGGTATTCTCTATTTTCTGCTCTATCCCTTGGATCTGGGCCACCGCTGGTTCGGCGCCCGGGTGTGGAATATGGGCCAGATGCTGAGCCTGTGCCTGATTTCAGGCCTGGAATGTCTGATCCAGGCCGGCCTTATCCCCGCCAACACAGACTATGACCGGCTCTTCTCTCTGGCAAAGCTGCCGGCTGTCATTCTCGACCGCCGGGGGCAGCCAAAATTTATCACCGCGGCGGGCAGCTATCCACTGCCAAGTTCGCCGGACTGGCAGATCCGGCAGCACCCCATCCCCGGCGGCAGCGTGGAATGGGCTGCCGACACGGCGCCGCTGCTACGGCTGAACCGGGAGCTGGAGGAGGCCGCCCGGACCATTGAGGCCAGAAACACCTATCTTTCCGAACAGGCCAAAATCCGGGCTCAGCGGGCGGAGCTGGAAACCCGCAACCGCATTTATGATAACGTGCTCCAGGCTGTAAAGCCCCAGCTTGACCAGATCAACGCCCTGCTGGAGGATCGTCAGACCCCCTTCGAGCAGCGGCTGCAGGCCATCTCCATTCGCAGTGTGTTCATCAAGCGGCGCAGCAATATGGAGCTTCTGTCTGAGGACGGCAGGCTCAGCAGCACAGAGCTGTATCTTGCCGTCTCGGAAACCGTCACCTATCTGCGGCTGGCAAAGGCGGAGGCCGCCGTCTTTGCCGAGGGTGAGGGCAGATATGGCGCGGCACTGATCATCGCGGCCTATGAGCAGCTGCAAACGATCATCGAGGCCTGCGGCAGCTCTCTTTCCAAACTGATGGTGTTCCTGCTGGCCGCGCCCGGGGCTGTGACGCTGCGGGTACTGCTGCAGGCGGAGGACGTGACGATGGTGGGCGCCTCCGCAGACGCCGGCGGCCGCGGCTTTGCCCAAACCGTCAGCGTGACAAAGAGCGGACCGGATCTGTTGCTGGTGTTCCGCTATGAGGAAGGGGGCGAAGGCAATTGACTGACGTGCCCACTATCCCCTATTCCTGGATCGGGATCACGGCGCTGCTGCTGTTTTTGGCTGGGTGCGCGGTGCTGGTCTACGCGCTGTGGCTGCGACGGCTGCGCTTTGTGCCCCTGATCGCTGCGGCGACGGTGCTCAGCTATCTTGCCCTGCAAGGGGCCATCATCATTGTCTTTGCGCCTGAACGAGGCTATCTGGTTTCCGACGACCCGCTGGCGTGGTGTCTTGCGTCTTTGCCGGTCGGCCTGGTTTTCGGGCTGCTGCTGGGCTTTGGGCTGCTGCTGGGTCTGGGCTTTGCAGATCTGATCCGCCTGGAGCGGCAGCAGATCACCCCCATGTCTGTCAAGGCTGCCACCGACAGTCTCCCGGACGGACTCTGCTTCTATCTGCCGGGGGGCCGAATCGTGCTGGTAAACGAAACCATGCAGCGGCTTTGCCAGACCCTGACCGGAGAGGATCTTGCCAACGCAGAACGCTTTCGGCGTCGTCTGTATGACGACGAGACCCTGCCGGTGCAAAGGCAGGCGGCGGAGGACGGCGTCAGGGTGCTGAAAACCGCAGACGGGCTTGCCTGGGCGATCTCGGAGAGCGAAGCGCAATATCACGGCAGGCCCGTCTTTCTGCTGATGGCCTCCGACGTGACGGAGCTTTTGCAAAAAAGCGACTCTCTCAGGAAGCTCCGGGAGAAGCTGGCGAGTCTGAACCGGCAGCTCACCGAATACTACCGGGACATCGCCGCGCTCACCACCCAGAAGGAGATCCTGGACGCCCGGGTCCGGCTGCACGATGAGATGGGGGCGGATCTTTTGATGATGCAGCAGTATCTGATCCAGGGGTGCAAGCCGGGAGACCAGGAAAAGATTGAGGCAAGGCTGCGCCGCAGCCTCTCCTTCCTCAAAACCCAGCGCGCAGAGCCCAGCCGGGACGAGATACGCCGCATCTGCGACACCGCCGAACAGCTTCGGCTGCACGTCTGCATCGACGGAGACGTCCCGGACACCGAGCCCCAGCGCCATATCCTGGCGACCGCCCTGCATGAGTGCATGACCAACACCCTGCGCCACGCCGGCGGCGACACGCTGAAGATGACCATCACCCAGCATGACGGGCAGCTTCACGCCCGGCTGACCAACAACGGCGTCCAGCCCGACGGACCCATCCGCGAGCAGGGCGGGCTCAAGGCCCTGCGCACGCTGACCGAGCAGGCAGGCGGCAAGATGACGGTTTCCGTTCACCCGCGTTTTTCCGTCTGTCTGGAGCTGCCAAAGGAGGTGGACCATGCCATATCGCGTTTTGATCGTGGATGACCAGCAAATCCCCCGCCAGCTCTTTGAAAACACCGTGGCCGCCTCAGATCGCTATACGCTCGCGGCTGCGCTGGATTCTGCTGCCATGGCCGACGCCTGGTGCGCCGGCGCACTGGTGGACCTCATTGTGATGGACGTGGTGCTCAGCGACGGCCCAAACGGTCTTGAGGCCGCCGGGCGCATCAAGGCCTCCTACCCCAACATCAAGATCATCGTGGTGACCTCCCTGCCCGAC
>ONCN01000077.1 GCA_900316335.1 uncultured Eubacteriales bacterium
TTTTCCGCGCTTCTTCGATCTCGCGCTTCTGTTCTGCTGTGATTTCATATTTCATGGTCAGCATGTTCATCACCCGAAACCATTATATCACAGCTTCTTGCCTTTTTAAAGTGTTTTATTGCAGTTTAGTATGAGATAGTCATTACCCGCTAAAAAAGATATGAAACAGGCGTGGCCGCGGTTGACCACGCCTGCTTTGTCTCTCTGTTCCGGATTTGAGGTAAAATCCGATGCTCGCTAAATCTGTGGACAATAGAAGCCCTATTCGACAAACGTGAATTTGTCATTCCTCGGTATCTTTCATTAGCAGTTTGCGTATCTCTCCTCGCACTTGAAACATTTTGATATAGGCAAGGAAATCATGTTCCAGAAGAGAGACCGGAGCGCCTAAGATTTGCTCAAAAGCCTGTGTTCCTTTCTCGGCGCTGCATCTGTAAAATTCGACATATCTTTCTGTCCCGAAACGCTCAATCAAATATCCTGTGAATGCACCTGCGATTGGATAAGTCAGAACATCACTATATTCGCTAAATATACTATTCTCAAGCAATGCATTTACGGAGGGATTCTTCTGTTGCTCAACGTACCATCGAGTCCAGGAATAATTATCGATCCCCCACCAATAACGATCAAAGAACATAGCCAGCCCTTCACGAACGAACTGGGAAGATGGTCTACCGAGAGAATATGAAATAATGTGCGCATCTTCGTGAAATCCGACACATTTTACCTTATCATTGTATACGGCAAAAATATGATTCACTCCGTCCTTGCTTTTCAAATTAGAAAGGGCAAAACCATTGCATGGTTCATCGTCGTTATTATCATAGGCAATTGCGTATTGTCTTCCAACCTCTTCCGGAGCATCAAAAAAATGATAGTGGATTTTTCCCTTCACATTCGTATGCAGGCAGCTGCTGATGAAACTATAACATCCTTCCTGAAGTGCTGCAATTTCATCAATTTCTTTTTCAGCGGTGCTGTTCTTCGAGTAGTGAAATACATAGTGCGCAGTAGTAAACTCCATAGCTGGTTTCCCTCACAAAGCCCGATTTGTTTTAGTCATGATACCATTGCTTACTGGCGTGGTTCATTATCTCATGTTCAAAGGAGAAGGCGGAACTTCCTTGCGAAGTTCCGCCCTTGGGGGGCGTTTTTTTGCTATTTATGGTATTTGCTGCCGGCCTGGATGGTTTCGGCGCGGTAGAGCTGCTCAAGCAGCATCACGCGGGCGAGGTGATGGGGAAAGGTCATGTCGGAAAACGACAGGCGCAGGTCCGCCATGGCCTTGATCTGCGGGTCGATGCCGAACGACGAGCCGAGCAGGAAGCAGGCGCTCCCCTTCCCGCTGAGCTTGACGTCCGCAAGCGTCCGGGCCAGGGCCTCGGAGGAGAGCTTTTTCCCCTCGGGCGTGAGCACGCAGAACCACGCGCCCTTGGGCAGCTTTTCGCGGATGAGCCGGGCCTCCTTTTCCAGACCCTCGCGGATCTGGGCGGGGCTGGGATCGTCCGGCAGGCGGGTCTCCGGCAGCTCCAGAAGCTGGAAGCGGTAATAGCCCTGCAGCCGCTTGCGGTATTCCTCCACCGCCTGGAGATAGAACTTCTCCTTGAGCTTGCCCATGGCAAGCACGGTCACGCTGAGCATCAGCGCAAAAATCCGTCCAGGATCCGCTGCTCGGCCTCCTCCGGGGTCAGGCCCAGGGTCTGGAGCTTGAGGATCTGCTCGCCGGCGATCTTGCCGATGGCAGCCTCGTGGATCAAGGTAGCGTCCACGTGGTTGCAGGAGATCTCAGGGATGGAGCGCACCTTGGCGCTGCCCATGATGATGGAGTCGCACTGCACGTGGCCGAAGCACAGGTTGTTGCCCTGCACCCGGGGATAGAAGACCTGCGTGGAGCCGTCCTGGGCAACCGAGCGGGAAATCACCTGTGTGCGGGCATTTTCGCCGTTGAGGATCACGTCCATTTCAGACACGGCGTTCTGGTCGTTGTGGGTCAGAAGCTTCTCCTGGATGACGATTTCGCTGTCCTTGCCGCTGAGCACAGCCTTGGTATAGCGCTTGGTATCGTCTACGCCTCGGATCTGGCTGGTTTCCAGGGTGACAGACGCGCCCTCTTCGAGATAGAGCACGGTCTGCGGGTCGAGGATGCGCTTGCCGCGGCCCTCGCCCTCGCCATAGTGCTTTTCGATATAGCGGACCTTGGCGTTTTTGCCCACATAGAACGTGTGGATGCCCTCGTGGCGGGAGTCGCACTCGCCCCCGTTGTGGATGCCGCAGCCGGCCACGATGGTGACGTCTGCGCCCTCGCCCACGAAAAAGTCGTTGTAGACCTTGTCCTGGAAGCCGCTCTCGGTGAGGACCACCGGGATGTGGACAGACTCCGCCTTGGTATAGGGCGCGATGCGGATGTCGATGCCGTCGCGGTCGGTCTTGGACTCGATGGTGATGTGCTCAGAGTTCTGGCGGAACTCCTTTTTGCCGTTGGCGCGGATGTTCACAGCCCCCTGCGCGGGGACCTTGGCCATGTCGGCCACCATCTGCAGAATGTGCTTTTGTACGTCGTTCAGCATTTGCGGTCCACCTCCAGCATATTGCAGCCGGTCAAGGTCTGCTTGAGGATGAGCGGATAGATCTCGTCCGCGCTGCCCCGGGCGGTCAGCTCGCCGCCGGAGATCAGCAAAATCTCGTCCGCCAGGCGGATGATCCGCTCCTGGTGGGAGATGATGATTACCGTGGCCTTCTTCTGGTCGTGCAGGTCCTGGAAGGTCTCGGTCAGACGGGCGAAGGACCACAGGTCAATGCCGGCCTCGGGCTCGTCAAAGATCATCAGCGCGGCCTGCCGGGCCAGGATGGTGGCGATCTCGATGCGCTTGACCTCGCCGCCGGAGAGGCTCACGTCCACGTCGCGGTCGAGATAGTCCCGGGCGCACAGGCCCACCTGGGTGAGATAGGCGCAGGCCTGGTCGTGGCCAAGCTCGCTGCCGGCTGCGATGGACAGAAGGTCCTTGACCTTCATGCCCTTGAAGCGGGGCGGCTGCTGAAAGCCATAGGAGATGCCGGCCTTGGCGCGCTCGGAGACGGTAAGATCGGTGATGTCGCGGCCGTCGAGCAGGATCTGCCCGGACGTGGGCTTGACCAGACCCATGATGGCCTTTGCCAGGGTGGTCTTGCCGCCGCCGTTGGGCCCGGTGATGACGATGAGCTTTTTGTCCTCGATGGTCAATGACAGGTCCTTGAGGATGCCAAGCTCCCCCTGCTCGGCAGGGACGGAATAGGAAAGGTGTTTCAGTTCCAGCATATTGTTCCTCGTTCCTCACGCAAAACAGGCCGCGTCAAAAGCGGCCTGCCTTGCTGTGCGTTACATTTGTTCGCTTTCGATCATATCGCCGGTCACGGGAGACTCCGGGGACTTGGTGATGTTGTAGTCCCGGTAGACCGTGAGGCCGGAGCCGGCAGGGATGAGCTTGCCGATGATGACGTTTTCCTTCAGGCCGACCAGGCGGTCCACCTTGCCCTTGATGGCGGCCTCGGTGAGGACCTTGGTAGTCTCCTGGAAGGAGGCGGCGGACAGGAAGGACTCGGTGGCCAAGGACGCCTTGGTGATGCCCATGAGCATCAAGGTGGCGGTGGCGGGCTTTTTGAGCTCGAGATCCGTCTCGCCGGCGTCGATGCGGGCCTGGATGGCCTCGTTCTCGGCGGCAATGGCGTCGTTGGCGGTCTCAAACTCGACCACGTCGACCATGGTCTCAGACAGCAGGTTGGTGTCGCCGGGGTCGTTGACCTTGACCTTGCGCATCATCTGGCGGATGATGACCTCGATGTGCTTTTCGTTGATATCAACGCCCTGCTGACGGTACACGGCCAGAACCTCCTGGGTGAGGTAATCCTGGACCTTTTCCTCGCCGCGGATGCGCAGCACGTCGTGGGGGCTCAGAGGACCGTCGGTGATGCGGTCGCCCTTGTTGACCTCTTTGCCGTTTTCCACGCGCAGGCCCACGGAATAGGGCACCTGGTACTCCTTGACCTCGCCGTCGCTCGAGGTGACGGTGATAGAGCGCAGCGCGGTGCGGTGGGTCTCGTCGATGGCAACGATGCCGGTGGTCTCGGAGATGGTGGCCATTTTCTTGGGCTTTCTGGCCTCAAACAGCTCTTCAACACGGGGCAGGCCCTGGGTGATGTCGTCGCCCGCGACGCCGCCGGTGTGGAAGGTACGCATGGTAAGCTGGGTGCCGGGCTCGCCGATGGACTGGGCGGCGATGATGCCGACCGCCTCGCCGGGATCGACCAGCTTGGAGGAGGCCAGGTTCATGCCGTAGCACTTGGCGCACACGCCGGATCTGGCGCGGCAGCCCAGCACGGAGCGGACGTAGACCTTGTCGATGCCGTGGGCCAGGAACTTCTTGGCGTCATCCTCATGGAGCATGACGTCTTTGCTGTGCAGCAGCTCGCCCGTGGCGGGATCGGTCACGTCGTAGACCGGGAAGCGGCCGTGGATGCGCTCGCCGAAGGTGGAGATGGTCTGGCCCTTTTCCACGATCTCAGACTTCCACGAACCCTTGGTGGTGCCGCAGTCGTCCTCGCGGATGATGACCTCCTGGCTGACGTCCACCAGACGGCGGGTCAGATAGCCGGAGTCGGCGGTACGCAGGGCGGTATCGGTCAGGCCCTTACGGGCGCCTCTGGAGGAGATGAAGTATTCCAGAACGCTCAGACCTTCACGGAAGTTGGCCTTGATGGGGATCTCGATGGTGCGGCCGGAGGTGTCGGCCATCAGACCACGCATACCGGCGAGCTGACGAATCTGGTTCATGCTGCCGCGGGCGCCGGAGTCGGCCATCATGAAGATGGGGTTGAAGGTGTCGAGGTTGGACTGCAGCGCGTCGGTGACGAGCTTGATGGTGTTTTCCCATTCCTTGACGGTCAGACGGTAGCGCTCGTCGTTGGTGATAAAGCCGCGCTTGTACTGGCGGTCGATCTTGACGACCTCCTGCTCGGCCTCGCGGATGAGCTGATACTTCTTTTCGGGGATCGCCATGTCCGCGATGGAGACGGTGATGGAGCCCTTGGTGGAGTATTTGTAGCCCAGCGCCTTGACCTTGTCGAGCATCTCGGTGGAGATGGTGAAGCCGTGCACGCGGATGGCGCGGTCGATGATCTTGCCAAGCAGCTTCTTGCCGACCTTCTCCTGGATCTCAAGCGAGAGCATGTCGCCGCCGGAGCGATCGAAGAAGCCAAGGTCCTGCGGGATGGGCTCGTTGAAGATCAGACGGCCCACGGTGGCGTTGATCATGCCGCGGTAGGTCTTGCCGTCCACCTCGCGCTCAACGTACACACGGATGGGCTCGTGCATGTCCAGCGCGTGCTCGGCGTAGGCCATCATGGCCTCGTCCACAGAGGTGTAGCTGCGCAGGATCTCCTTGGGCCGGCTGCCGGATGCGAGCGCGTCCTTGGCAAGCGCGGGGATGGTGCGGATATAGATGTGGTCGTCTTCGAGGATGCTCTTTTCGTCATCCCAGACGTTGTAGATATAGATGGGCTGGTCGATGCGGACCTTGCCGTCTTCGAGGGCCTGCACGGCCTCGTCCAGGGTCTCGAAGCAGTCGTCTGCCTCGTCGGGCCGGTCGGTCTCGTTGTGGATGCCGTCGCCGCAGGTCTTGATGAAGTGGTGGAAGCCCGGCTGCGCGGGATCGTCCCAGCTATTGCGCACGAAGACGGGATCCTGCATGGTCAGCTTGCCCGAGGAGATATACTGCATCGCCGCGTGCAGGCTGGGATAGTGGTTGATTTGATAGCGCTGATAGGTCAGATAGTAGGTGCCGAGGATCATATCCTGGGTGGGCACCGTGACGGGCTTGCCGTCCTGGGGCCGGAGCAGGTTGTTGGCCGAGAGCATCAGCATGCGGGCCTCAGCCTGGGCCTCGGCGGACAGCGGAACGTGCACGGCCATCTGGTCGCCGTCAAAGTCGGCGTTGAAGGCGGTGCAGCACAGGGGGTGCAGCTTGATCGCGCGGCCCTCGACCAGCACGGGCTCAAAGGCCTGGATGCCCAGACGGTGCAGCGTGGGCGCGCGGTTGAGCATCACGGGGCGGTCCTTGATGATGTCTTCCAGAGCGTCCCAGACCTCGGTTTCGCCCTTGTCGATCATCTTCTTGGCGGACTTGATGTTGTTGGCCAGCTTGTCTTCGACCAGCTTCTTCATCACGAAGGGGCGGAAGAGCTCGATGGCCATCTCCTTGGGCAGGCCGCACTGATAGAGCTTCAGCTCGGGGCCGACCACGATAACCGAACGGCCGGAGTAGTCCACGCGCTTGCCCAGAAGGTTCTGGCGGAAGCGGCCCTGCTTGCCCTTGAGCATATCGGACAGAGACTTGAGCGCGCGGTTGTTGGCGCCGGTCACGGCGCGGCCGCGGCGGCCGTTGTCGATCAGGGCGTCCACAGCCTCCTGCAGCATCCGGCGCTCGTTGCGCAGGATGATGTCTGGCGCGTCCATGCCCATCAGGCGGCGCAGACGGTTGTTGCGGTTGATGACGCGGCGGTACAGGTCGTTGAGGTCGGAGGTGGCAAAGCGGCCGCCGTCGAGCTGGACCATGGGGCGAAGCTCGGGCGGGATGACCGGCAGCACGTCCATGACCATCCAGGTGGGATCGTTGCCCGACAGACGGAAGGAGTCTACGACCTCGAGGCGCTTGATGATGCGCAGCTTCTTCTGGCCGGAGGCGTTCTTGAGCTCTGTGCGCAGCTCCTCAGAGAGCTTCTCCAGGTCGATGTCGGCCAGAAGCTGCTTCACGGCCTCGGCGCCCATGCGGGCGTCAAAGTCGTCCTCGTACTTTTCGCGCATATCGCGGTATTCCTTCTCGGTGAGGATCTGATTTTTGGTCAGCTCCCGCACGTCGCCGGGATCCACAACGATATAGTTGGCAAAATACAGGACCTTTTCCAGGATGCGGGGGCTGATGTCGAGCAGCAGGCCCATTCTGGAGGGGATGCCCTTGAAATACCAGATGTGAGAGCAGGGCGCGGCCAGCTCGATGTGGCCCATGCGCTCGCGGCGGACCTTGGCCTTGGTGACCTCGACGCCGCAGCGGTCGCAGATCTTGCCCTTGTAGCGGATCTTCTTATACTTGCCGCAGTGGCACTCCCAGTCCTTGGTGGGCCCGAAGATCTTTTCGCAGAACAGGCCGTCGCGCTCGGGCTTGAGGGTGCGGTAGTTGATGGTCTCCGGCTTGCGGACCTCGCCGTAGGACCAGGCGCGGATCATATCAGGTGAAGCAATACCGATCTTGATCGCATCAAACGTTGCATTAGCCATTGTATTACTCCTCCTTTTCTTAATAGAGATCTTCGACTTCAGCGGCGACCTCGTTCAGGACGGTGGTAAAGGTATCCTCGTCCTGATCCTCGTCGTAGTTGTAGCCGGATTCCAGAACTTCGTCTGCGTCGGTGACGAACTCTTCCTCGTGCTCATACTTGTCGTCACCCTCGGCGGCGTAGACGACCTCGTCGTCATCGTCGTCCTTGAGCTCGATCTCGTCGCCGTGCTCATCGAGGACCTTGATGTCCAGGCACAGAGACTGCAGCTCCTTGACCAGGACCTTGAACGACTCGGGCACGCCGGGCTTGGGCACGTTGTGGCCCTTGACAATGGCCTCATAGGTCTTCACGCGGCCGGTGACGTCGTCAGACTTCACCGTGAGGATCTCCTGCAGGGTGTAGGCCGCGCCATAGGCCTCGAGGGCCCAGACCTCCATCTCGCCGAAGCGCTGGCCGCCGAACTGGGCCTTGCCGCCCAGAGGCTGCTGGGTGACCAGGGAGTAGGGGCCGGTGGAACGGGCGTGGATCTTGTCGTCCACGAGGTGGTGGAGCTTGAGGAAGTAGACCCAGCCGACCGTAACGAGGTTGTCAAACTGCTCGCCGGTGCGGCCGTCGTAGAGGATGGACTTGCCGTCTTCACGCAGGCCTGCAAGCTTGAGGGTCTCGCGGATGTCCTTTTCGTTGGCGCCGTCGAAGATGGGGGTGGAAACCTTCCAGCCCAGGGTCTTGGCGGCGTAGCCCAGGTGGACGTCCAGCACCTGGCCGATGTTCATACGGGAGGGCACGCCCAGGGGGTTGAGGACGATGTCCAGCGGGGTGCCGTCGGGCAGGAAGGGCATATCCTCCTCGGGCAGAACGCGGGAGACGACGCCCTTGTTGCCGTGGCGGCCGGCCATCTTGTCGCCCACGGAGATCTTACGCTTCTGCGCGATGTAAACGCGCACGACCTTGTTCACGCCGGGGGCCATCTCGTCGCCGTTGGCGCGGGTGAACTTCTTGACGTCCACGATGATGCCGCTCTCGCCATGGGGAACCTTCAAAGACGAGTCGCGGACCTCTCTGGCCTTCTCGCCGAAGATGGCGCGCAGCAGGCGCTCTTCTGCGGTGAGCTCGGTCTCGCCCTTGGGCGTGACCTTGCCGACCAGGTAGTCGCCGGAGGTGACCTCGGCGCCCACGCGGATGATGCCCTCTTCGTCGAGGTCCTTCAGGGTGTCCTCGCCGACGTTGGGGATGTCACGGGTGATTTCCTCGGGCCCGAGCTTGGTGTCGCGGGCCTCGGTTTCATACTCTTCAATGTGGATGGAGGTGAAGACGTCCTCGCGCACCAGGCGCTCGTTGAGCAAAATGGCGTCCTCGTAGTTGTAGCCCTCCCAGGTCATAAAGCCGATGAGCACGTTCTTGCCCAGGGAGATCTCGCCCTGCGAGCAGGCGGGACCGTCAGCAATGACCTGGCCCGCGGTGACCTGCTCGCCGACTGCCACGATGGGTCGCTGGTTGACGCAGGTGCCCTGGTTGGAGCGCGCAAACTTGGTGAGCTTGTGGTCCTTGACAGAGCCGTCGGCATAGTGGATGGTGATCCAGTCGGCGCTCACGCGGGTGACCACGCCGTCCTGCTCGGCCTTGAGGCAGACCTCGGAGTCGACCGCGCACTTGTGCTCGACGCCCGTGGCCACGATAGGGGCCTCGGTGACCATCAGCGGCACGGCCTGGCGCTGCATGTTGGCGCCCATCAGCGCGCGGTTGGCGTCGTCGTTGGGCAGGAAGGGGATCATGGCCGTGGCGATGGAGACCATCATCTTGGGGGAGACGTCGATATAGTCCACCTGCTCCCGGTCCACCTCGATGATCTCGTTGCGGTGGCGGCAGGTGATACGGGGATTGACCAGGCAGCCGTTCTCGTCCACGGGCTCCGTGGCCTGGCCCACCATGTACTCGTCCTCGATATCGGCGGTCATATATTCCACTTCATCGGTGACCCTGCCGGTGGCCTTGTCCACCTTGCGGTAGGGGGCCTCGATGAAGCCGTAGCGGTTGATGCGGGCGTAGGTGGCCAGATAGGAGATCAGGCCGATGTTGGGACCTGCGGGGGTCTCAATGGGGCACATCCGGCCGTAGTGGCTGTAGTGGACATCACGGACGTCGAAGGAGGCACGGTCCCGGGACAGGCCGCCGGGGCCCAGGGCGGACATACGCCGCTTGTGGGTCAGCTCGGCCAGGGGGTTGGTCTGGTCCATGAACTGGGACAGGGGGGAGGAGCCGAAGAACTCCTTGATGGCCGCGGTGACGGGCCGGATGTTGATGAGGGACTGGGGGGTGACGATATCCAGGTCCTGGATGGTCATGCGCTCCCGGATGACGCGCTCCATCCGGGAGAAGCCGATGCGGAACTGGTTCTGGAGCAGCTCGCCCACACAGCGCAGGCGGCGGTTGCCCAGGTGGTCGATGTCGTCGGGGTTGCCCACGCCGTGGGACAG
>ONCN01000036.1 GCA_900316335.1 uncultured Eubacteriales bacterium
GCGGAGAGAAAGGTCTTGTGCACGTTTCTTGCCGCGAGGATCAAGGGCGCCCTGCCCTGCAGCTCCGCCCATAAGCACGAAAGGCGCACCATTGCGCGGATGCACAGCGACGAGCCCTCGGTGGAATAGAAGGTTGGGCAGCCGAACAGGCGGCTGGCGTTCTGCTCGCTTTGGGCGATGATGCCGGATGCCTCAAACAGGCTGTCTGCGCCGGTGATCTCGGTCAGATCCAGGCCCTCGCAGCCAAGTGGCCCGCGCCCCTTATGCCCCGGCATATGCAGCCGGGCGGGGGCGGCGCTTTGGTAGGCCTTGGCAAAGTCATAGATGGGCGTATCCACTGGTGCCGCTCCCCTTTCAAACAGGTCGCAGCCGTAGGCGTACACGCCCTTGATCGAGCCGGTGGCGTGATAGGCGTTGGCCGCGCAGCCGCCGGAGCAGTAGAGTCTTGCCCAGCAGGTACGGCACTCGGGGCGGGCATAGACGTTGCAGGAGGCAAACTCGTCTTGCACGGCGTGGTTGTCGACCCCGTGCCAGATGTCGCCCAGGCGGAAGCTTTCATCGCCCACAAACTGGTGGCAGGGATACAGATCGCCCCAGGGCGTCACGGCCATATACTCTGTGCCAGAGCCACAGCCGGAGATCCGCTTGTAGATGCACGGGCCGCCGGTGAGGTCGATCATATAATGGTAGAAGGTGAAGGGTCTGCCCTCGCGCTCGCGCTGAAGCATCAGCTCGGCCAGCTTTTCATACTGCTCCATGACGATGGGCTTGTCCGCCTCGGTGAGCGCGGAGGGATCGTCCGGGGCGCAGACCACAGGCTCCATGCTGAGCTCGGTGAAGCCAAGATCCAGCATAGTCTGGATATCCTTCAAAAAGTCGGGGTTGGCGTGGGTGAAGGTGCCGCGCATATAGTAGCCCTTGCCGCCTCTGGCCTGGACAAAGCGCTGGAACTTGGGCACGATCTTCTCCCAGCTTCCGTTGCCGGCATAGTCCACGCGATAGCGATCGTGGATCTCCTTGCGGCCGTCAAGCGAAAGGACCACGTTGTGGCACTCCCGGTTGGCAAAGTTGATGACCTCGTCGTCTACCAGCACGCCGTTGGTGGTAAGCGTGAAGCGGAAGTGCTTGCCCGCAGCCTGCTCGATGGAGCGGGCGTAGGCCACAAGGTCCTTGACCACCTGGAAGTTCATCAAGGGCTCGCCGCCGAAGAAGTCCACCTCCAGGTTTTTCCGGGTGCCGGAGTGGGCCACCAGAAAATCGAGCGCCTGCTTGCCGACCTCAAACGACATGAGGGCCCGCTCGCCGTGGTATTTGCCCTGGCTTGCAAAGCAGTAGGCGCAGTTGAGGTTGCATACGTGGGCCACGTGCAGGCAAAGCGCCTTGACCACGCCGGAGGTCTTGGCCTTGAGATCCCCGGCCATGGGCTCGTAGGTGTCGGGCGTGAAGAGCTTGCCGCCGTCTTTGAGCGCGGTGATCTGGTCGTAGCAGCTAAGAAGATCCTCCTCGCTCACGTCGTCATGCCCTGCGTAATCGCGCGCCATGTCGGCAAGCAGAGTGTCGCGGTCCTGCGACTCATAGCGGCGGATCATCTCATAGCTCACGGGATCCACCACATGGATGGAGCCCGAGCAGACGTCGAGCACGACGTTGTAGCCGTTTAGTTGGAATTGATGTATCACAGTTCTTCTCCTGTCAGATGGAAAACACGAAAAAAGCCGCCTTTTCAGGCGGCGTTTTTCAGTTTTGTTACTTGGTTTCGTTCTCGCAATTCTGATTGGCAATGCCGCAGCTCGTCTTGCAGGCGGACTGGCAAGAGGTCTGGCACTCACCGCAGCCGCCGTTCTTGGCGCTCTGGCAGAGATTGCGGGTCTCGATGGTCTGGATCTGGATCATGATGATTGCCTCCATAGCATAGACTTTACGGGTTGGATTATATCATGCTTTTTCGGCAAAGTCAAGAAATAGGATGCACCGCGGCATGGTTTTTGCAAAAAAAGCGGATTTCGTGGCCATACGGGGCTTGCGCAGACGCAGGCTTTCTCGTATAATAGACGCAGAACCAGATGAAATGAGGTGGTCTTATGGCACAGGCAATACCCAACGGGCGGTATCTGAGCCAAAGCGCGCTGGACCGGATCCGGCGCAACCGAAGGCTGCAGCGTGGGTTTGGATGGCCGGTGACGGTGTTTTTTGCGCTGTCGGTCATTCTGGCCCTGACGGACAAGGAGGGCACGCTGCGCGACGGTCTTTCGGTATACGCGGTGTTGCTGCTGCCGGGGCTGTATCTTCTTTGGCGCAGCTATGAAAACAGCAAGCTTCTGGGACAGGCAAACCGCTATGGCACGATCTTCGCCTCGGACCGAAACGGCACCGTGACCATCGACGAGCTCACCCGGCAGACCGGGCTTGCGTCTGGCAAGGTGCTCGCCCAGCTCGAACGGCTGTTTCGGATGGGCGTATTTCAGCACTGTTCCCTCCAGCGCGGCGGCGTGCCCTGCGTACTGCTCGACGACGCGGAGGACGGCCAGGCGGGATACGTTGCCGTGCGCTGCCCGAACTGCGGCGGCACCACCCGGATCCTCGCCGGGCGAAAGGGCCAGTGCGAATACTGCGGCTCCGCCATACGGGGCAAATAGGCGTCATACAGCGCATCCGCGCGTCCGTTCTTTCGGAACGGACGCGCGGATGCTTTTTGCGGGCAGCAGAGAAGGGCGCTCAGACCTCGAAGACCAGGTCGCCGTAGGTGGGCACGGGCCAGAGGTCCTTGTCTACGATCATCTCAAGGCTGTCCACAGCGGCGCGCAGGCGGGCCATATGATGCACCACGGTGTCGTGGCAGAAGTGCGCCATCTGGCAGCCGTTTTCCATGCCGGAAAGCTGCTCGACCGCGGCGGCAAGGTCTTTATTGGCGTCGCTTGCCTGGCGCAGCAGGGTGCTGGCGCTTGTCAGAAGCTCCTGCTGGACGGAGGTGTCCGCCTCGGGGCAGGCGCTGCGGGTCTTGTTGACCGAGTCTGCCATGCGGGTGATGAAGCGCACCACCGCAGGAATGAAGTGCTTGCCCGCCATGTGGATCATGGTGCGGGCCTCGATGGCCGTGGTCTTGGTGTAGGTCTCATACATGACCTCGGCGCGGGACTCAAGCTCGGCGCGGGTGAAGATGCCGTAGGTTTCAAACAGGCGGACGGTCTCGGGCGCGGTGAGCGCGGGGATCGCGTCTACCATGGAGCGCAGGTTGGGAAGGCCGCGCTTGGCAGCCTCCTCCACCCAGGCCTGGCTGTAGCCGTCGCCGTTGAAGATGATACGCTTGTGCTCGCGCATATTGCGGGCGATCAGCTCGTTGAGCGCACGCTCAAAGTCGTCGGCGCGCTCAAGCTCGTCGGCAGCCTGGGCAAAGGCGTCGGCCACGATGGTGTTGAGCACGGTGTTGGCATTGGCGATGGAGTCGGACGAGCCGACCATGCGGAACTCAAACTTATTGCCCGTAAAGGCAAAGGGCGAGGTGCGGTTGCGGTCGGTCGCGTCCTTTTGCAGAACGGGAATGGTGGATACGCCCGTGACCAGCTTTTCGCCCGTGATGGAGGCGGAGGCGGAGCCCTTGGTGCAGATCTGGTCGACCAGATCGTCAAGCTGGTTGCCGAGGAAGATCGAGATGATCGCGGGGGGCGCTTCGTCGGCGCCAAGACGGTTGTCGTTGCCCACGTTGGCGGCGGACTGACGAAGCAGGGCGGCGTAGTCGTCCACGGCCTTCATGATGCAGGACAAAACCAACAGGAACCGGGGGTTTTCGTTGGGCGCATCGCCCGGATCGAGCAGGTTTTCGCCGGTATCGGTGGAGATGGACCAGTTGTTGTGCTTGCCGGAGCCGTTGACGCCCGCAAAGGGCTTTTCATGCAGCAGACACACAAGCCCATGCTGCGTGGCAACGCGCTTCATGGTCTCCATGGTGAGCTGGTTTTGGTCCACCGCCTGGTTGCAGGTGCAGTAGATGGGGGCAAGCTCATGCTGGGCGGGCGCGACCTCGTTGTGCTGGGTGGTGGCGGTGATGCCCATTTTCCAGAGCTCGACGTTCAGATCGTGCATGAACGCGCCGATGCGCTCGCGGATGACGCCGAAGTATTGATCCTCCAGCTCCTGGCCCTTGGGTGCAGGCGCGCCGAAGAGGGTCCGGCCGGTGTAGATCAAATCGCGCCGCTGCAGATAGCGGCTCTTATCCACAATGAAGTATTCCTGCTCGGGGCCGACGTAGGGCGTGACCTTGACGGCCTTGTCGTCACCAAACAGCCGGACGATACGGATGGCCTGCTCAGACAGGGCCTCCATCGAGTGCAGAAGCGGGGTCTTGTTGTCCAAAGACTCGCCGGTGTAGCTGACAAACACCGAGGGGATGCACAAAATGGTGCCGGCGGAGATCTCTTTGATAAAGGCGGGCGAGGTGATGTCCCAGGCGGTGTAGCCTCTGGCATAGTGCGTTGAACGCAGGCCGCCTGTTGGGAAGGAGGAGGCGTCGGGCTCGCCCATGATAAGCTGCTTGCCCGTGAGCTTGAGGATGGCTCTGCCCTCGCCGGCGTTGGCCAGGAAAGAGTCGTGCTTCTCAGCGGTGATGCCGGTCAAAGGCTGGAACCAATGGGTATAATGGGTCGCGCCCTTTTCCACAGCCCACTCCATCATGGCGCGGGCCACCACGTCGGCCGTGTGCATGGAAAGCTGGCCGCCGCTTTGCAGGAGGGTCTTGACCTCTTGATATTCCCGCTCAGGCAGACGCTGGCGCATAACGCTCTCGCTGAAAACATTGGAACCGAAAATTTCCGCAATACCCATAAGGCTGCTCCTTTCAAAACGCGGAACGATCCGCGAAGATGAGTTTTGTCAATCAGTTATATACTATACACGCAATGTGTGAAAAAAGCAAGATTTTTCTGTGCTGCGCATGCGGATCCTCGCGTATAAGCTTCCGTAGCACGGGCAAACTAAGCCAGAGGTGAGCAAATGGTCATTACATTGATCCGAACCGTGGTGCTGTATGGCGTATTGATCTTTGCCGTTCGGCTGATGGGAAAGCGCCAGGTGGGCGAGATGGAGCCGGCAGAGTTTGTTGTGACAATGCTGGTGGCAAACCTTGCCGCCGCGCCCATGCAGGAAAACACCCTGCCGCTGGTGACAGGGCTTGTGCCGATCTGCACCGTGCTGGGGCTGGAGCTGATCCTGGCGGTGCTGTCTCTCAAGTCTATCCCGGTCAGGCGACTGCTGTGCGGCTCTCCCCTGCTGCTCATCCGCGATGGGAAGGTGGACCAGCGGGCATTGAAGATGAGCCGCGTAAGCATGGATGAACTTTTGCAGAAGCTGCGGGAAAAGGACGTGTTTGATCTCAAGGCCATCCGCCACGCCGTTTTGGAGACCGACGGGGAGCTGTCGGTTTTGCGCCGGGCGGAGTATGGGCCGCCCTCGGCCAGAGCGATGGGCGTGCAGGTACAGCAGGCAGAGCTATGCTATGCGGTGATCTCAGACGGGAAGGTGCAGAAAAAAGAGCTTGCCCGGGCAGGGTTTGACGAGTTGTGGCTGCAGCGGGAGCTCAAGGCGCTGGGGCTTTCGCAAAAGGACGTGTTTCTGTTTGCCGCAGACCCGCGCGGCGGAAGCCTTGTGATCAAAAAGGAGGGGTAGCCTTGCGCCATTTTTATATTGGCCTTGCAGCGCTGGTTTTGACCGCGGCGCTGTGCCTTTTGGGATCTGAGAGTCTGCACGGGCGGGCGGAGCAGCTTTGCGACAACGTCTGTCTTGCCAAAAGCGAGTGGGAAGCAGGCAGAACGCAGGCGGCAAAAGAAGTGATTTGCCGCACCGAGTCAGACTGGCAAGCACAGGCAAGGCTGTTTTCGGCCTTGTGGAACCATGAGGCCGTGCTGCAGATCAGCCTTGCCTTTCGGGAGCTGGCGAACAGCAAGGGGCAGGACTTCCCTGCGCTGTGCGACCGCCTTATGCTGGAGCTGACACGGCGCGCGGAGCTGGAGCGGCCATACTGGCACAACATACTGTAACAAAACATCGCCGCAGGGGAAACGCTCCCTTGCGGCGATGCTTTGTTATGCTTCTGTGAGGTCGATGATGGAGTCGTCGTTGAAAACCCACTCCTGCACGTTGACCACCTCGTATTGCTTGGCCCCGGTGCGCATGATGACCTTTTTGATGCCGGCGTTGATGATCACGCGGCGGCACATGGAGCAGGGGGTGATGTTTTGCACATATTCGCCGGTGACTGCGTCGCGCCCGGCCAAAAACAGCGTGCCGCCCAGGCAGTCGCTGCGGGAGGCAGAGATGATGGCGTTCATCTCGGCGTGGACCGAGCGGCAAAGCTCATACCGCTCGCCGGAGGGGATGTTGAGCTTGGCCCTGAGACAGTAGCCCAGGTCGATGCAGTTTTCCCGACCGCGGGGCGCGCCGTTGTAGCCGGTGGCAATGATCTCATCGTTGCGCACGATGATGGCGCCGTAGCGCCGGCGGCTGCAGGTAGAGCGCTCAAGCACGGTCTCCGCGATATCCAGATAGTAGTTTTCCTTGTCGATCCGTTCCATACGATGACCTCCCGGTAACGAGCATAGGGGTGCGTGATCCAATACCGTATTTTACCACGTTTTTCCCCATTGTGCAAGAGGATCACGGGGTTTTTGTGGAATTTCCGACTGTTTTTTCGGGATATTTTTGGCTTTTTGCTCCACCTGGGGTCAAAATCAGAGGTTTGGAAGGCCTCTGGGGATGAACGTGCCGCCCTGATCGGCAAGGATGTCGCCGTTCAAAACAGCAAGATGGCCGCGCAGATAGACCCGGGTGATGCGGCCTTTCACAGCAAAGCCTTCATAGGGGCTGTAATCTACGTTGGCGATCTGATCGGCGCTTGTGATGACGCCCTCGCCCACAGGGTCATAGACCACGATATCCGCGTCGCTGCCTTCGGAAATGACGCCCTTGCGAGGCCAGACGCCGTAGAGCTTGGCAGGATTGGCGCAAAGGACCTCCGCCATCTTTTCAAGGCTGATGCGGCCGGTACGGACGCCATAGGTATAGAGCAGAACGCCTCTGGTCTCCACGCCGGGCAGGCCGCCGGGGATCTTGGTGAAGTCTCCCCTGCCGGCATCCTTTTGCTTGAGGGTAAAGGAGCAGTGATCGGTGGACACCGTCTGCACCGCGCCGTCTGCAATCGCCTGCCAGAGCGCGTCCTGGTCGGCACGCTTGCGCAGCGGCGGCGCGCAGACGTATTTCGCGCCGGCAAAGTCCGGCTCAAGATAGCGGCTGTCGTCCAAAACCAGATATTGCGGGCAGGTCTCGACGTAGACGGTCTGGCCACGCGCTCTTGCGGCCTCGATCTCCTTGAGGGCCGCCTCACAGGTGGTATGGACCACCACAACGGGCACGTCGGCCACATAGGCCATTTTGAGCAGCCTGCCCACGGCCTCGGCCTCCATCATATCCGGGCGGCTTAGGGGGTGGGCTTCGGGGCCCGTGTGGCCGGCGTCCTTCTGCTCTTGGATGAGCGCGTCGATCATGCCGGCGTTTTCACAGTGGACGCCCGCGATGCAGCCGTATTTTTTGAGCTCCTGCAAGGCCATGAGCATCTGGCCGTCGCCGATCATCATGGCGGGGTAGGTCAGGTACATCTTAAACGAGGTCACGCCCTGCGCGACCATATCCGGGATCTGAGCCTTGATGGTGTCGTTCCAGTCGTCGATGGTCATGTGGAAGCTGTAATCGCAGGCAGTTTTGCCGTCCGCCTTTTTGTGCCACAGATCCAGGCCGTATTGCAGGCTCTCGCCCTTGTTGGGGCAGGCAAAGTCGATGACCAGGGTGGTGCCGCCCCGGATGGCGGCCTTGCCGCCGGTGTAGAAATCATCGGCGGTGGTGGTGTTGCACACGTCCAGGTCAAAGTGGGTGTGCGCGTCGATGAAGCCCGGGAACAGGAGCTTGCCGCTGCAATCCACAAGCTCGGCGTCGCGGCTTTCCAGATTTGGGCTGATGACCTTGATCTTGTCGTTGCAGATGAGCACATCCGCCCTTTGGGTACCGTCTGCATTGACAATCGTACCGTTTTTCAGTAAAATCTTCATGCTGTACACCTCCGCACAAATTGCTTCTGTCTGTATTATACATCATTTTTTGAAACTTTCAACCTGCCCGGAAAAATCTTCCGCCGAGTGCAACAATTTTCCGCCGGGTTGCGTTTTGATAAGCAGAAGGAGATGAGACCATGACTGAAACACACCTGCTTGCCAGGCTCCAGGCCGGGGACGAGGCCGCCCTGACAGAGCTGACGGACCGCTACGAGCCCTACGTTTGCGCGGTGATCCGCACCATTCTGGGCGATCACGGCACCCCGGCGGACGTGGAGGAGCTGGCAAACGACACCTTTTACGCGCTGTGGCACCACGCCGGCGCCGTCCGGCCGGGAAAGCTCAAGGCGTATCTGGCCGCGACGGCGCGCAACAAGGCCAAGAGCCTGCTTCGCCGGTGCAAGGAGCCGGTGATGGATCTGGACACCATCCAGATCCCGGACGGGGCGGATCCTTTGGAGGAGCAGGCCATCCGGCAGGAGCTGGCCGCAGCCGTCCAGCGTGCTGTGGACAGCCTGCGCCGGAAGGACCGTGAGATCTTTTTGCGGTACTATTTTTATTATCAGGACACCGAGACGATCGCCCGGGAAATGGGCATCCCGGCGGCGACGGTGCGCTCCAGGCTCCGGCGGGGCCGGGAGCAGTTGAAGAAGAAGCTGAGCAAGGAGGTTGCACCATGAATATCCGGATCACCGATCTGTTGGATCAATATGAGGATCAGACCGTGAAGCTCACCGCACAGCGCGAGGACGGCTCCCGGCACGGCAGCGCGCCCGTGCGCGCAAGGCGCAGGCGCTTTGGCTGGAAGGAGGCGCTGACAGCCGCGGCGGCTGTGGCTGTGATCGTGCTGTGCGCCGCGCTGCTTCGCCAGGGGCTTGCACGCACGCAAAGCGGGCCGCTTTCCGGCCCGGAGAACGTCTCCCCCGCCCCGTCGGAGCAGACGCAGACAGAGCCGCTCACAGAGCCCACTGCGACCCCTGCGCCGGAGAGTGAAGCGCCAGCTTCTGAAGCGCCGGCGCCCGAGCCGGACGGCTGGGAAGAGGAATACCCGCAGGAGTATCCCGTGGAAGCCTGGCGTCTTGAGGGCGGCGCTGCAAAGGTCTTTGCGCAGACCGGCAGTCTGAACAAATACCGCTATGCTGCGCTGCCGGGAGCTGAGGCGTACGTTTCCATTCTGGGCGAATATGCGGCCGGGCAGCTATCCGTGCAGACAGACTTTGTGCCGGATCTTGAGACCGCCCACGACGGCTACTGCAACTGGTTTATGGAGGCGGGCGAGCAGAGTGCAAGCGTCTCGGGCTCGAGCGTGACCGGGCGGTTTAGCTTCTATCTCTGGCCGGGCACGGCGCGGGCTGAGGCCATGGCAGAGGCGGATCCTCTGGACGCTGATCTGCTGGTTGAGGCGGCGACGTCCTTTGCGGATGAGTTTGAAGCACTCACGGGGCCGCTGGAGTTCATCGGCTCCAAGGTGAACTACGATCAATACTACCCCGGCCGGGCCGACACGCCGGATATCCGGGTGCGGACCCTCACCTGCTTCTTCCGCTCGCCGGCATACAGCGAGGTCACGGCGCAGATGCAGCCAGGCTATGACGTGCCGGTGCTGTGCGGCGACAGCGAAATCGAGGATCCGGCCCAGCAGCTTTTTACCGTGACGCTGTGGCCGGACGGGACGGTGGTGTACGCCAACAACTACCTCACCCGCGCCGCGCTGGAGCCGGACGGCGCCACGCCCATGCTCACAGAGGCGAATTTGCCGCAGCTTCTGAGCTTTTTCACCTCGTTTGCCGAGCATGACACAATGGTGATCCGGACGATCACAGCCGACTGCTACAACGTGTATTTCGGAAGCGCGCAGGCGGAGCCGACGATATCCGTCACCTATTATTATGAGAGCGACCCCGATACCATCCAGACCACTCAGATCATTGCGGAGAGACTTTTGGACGAAGCACCATAATTTGTCGATCCTGCCACTGGCATTTTGCATGGAAATGTGTTATACTGTTAAAGTTGCGCGCCGGTTTGGCATGACGCAAGTTTGATACATTCCCATTTTACCATGGAGGTACCTCAAATGATCGACAAGGAAGTGGCGGAGCTTCGCAGAAGACTTCGCACCGACCGAACCAATATCAGCCGGATCTACGGCTGCTACATCAACACCTTTGGCGAGATCGTCACCACCTTTGATGAATCCATGGGCTTTCTGCCTGTGGAGGAGCAGGAAAAATATCTGGAGCTGCTGAAAAAAGGCATCTCCGGCACAATGGGACGGACGCTTTCGGACATTGTGTTTTCCACCGCCCAGGTCGCGGACAGCGACGAGCACCGCCTGCTCAGCCAGCTCAGAAGCAGCAAGCTCGCAGACAAAGAAGCCCGCGACAAGCTCTATGAGACCATCGCGCAAAACCTCAAGCTCGGTGAGAGCAATCTGCTGGTGCTGTTGGGCTGCGACGTGTATGACGTCCCCTTCCGGGGCAAGGACGGGCGGCTTGACGAGTTTTCCGACAGCCAGTTTACCTATTTTGTGTGCGCCATCTGCCCGGTGAAGGAGACCAAGCCCACATTGCGCTATGACGGGGCCGAGCAGGCCTTCCACAGCCACGGCGCAGACTGGGTGGTAGCAAACCCGGAGCTTGGCTTCCTCTTCCCTGCCTTCGACGACCGCGCAGCCAATCTCTACGGCGCGCTGTATTACAACAAGAGCAAGGACAACAGCTATGAAAGCTTTGTGGACGCCGTGTTCCACACCAAGCCGCCGATGGCTGTGGGCGTGCAGAAAGACACCTTCCGCGAGGTTTTGGTGGACGCACTGGCAGAAGAGTGCAGCGCGCAGGTGGTGCAGAGCGTACACACCCAACTGCGGGAGCTGGCGCAGACTCACAAGGAGGCCAAGGTCGCAGAGCCTTTGACCGTCTCATGCCGGGAGGTCAGCCAGATGCTGGAGGGCTCCGGCGTGTCTGAGACCAAGGCCGCGACCTTCCGCGTGAAATACGAGGAGGCCTTCGGCGTAGACAGCGAGCTGCCGCCGCAAAACCTGCTTTCCACGGCGCAGCTTGAATACAAAACGCCCGACGTGGTGGTGAAGATCAACCCCGACCGGCAGGATCTGATCCAGGTCCGGGAGCTGGGCGGCGTGCGGTATCTGATGATCAATGCCGACCAGGGCATTGAGATCAACGGCGTGAATGTCCATATGGATCAGAGCGCTGAAGCGTAATAAAGAAAAAGGAGCACCCAGTTTATGAAACACTTGATCAAGTCAGCTTGTCTGGCTTTGGTTTTGCTGTTGGTTTTGCAATCCGTGCTGTGGCTGCCGGTCTATGCCGACGAGCCGGAGCAACCGGATCCCGTCTCGCCCGCGGAGCCGACGGAGCCAACCGAAGCAACGGAACCGACCGAGCCGACCGAGCCGACGGACGAGCCGGAGCCCACGCAGCCCGTGACGCCGCCGGATCCCATGGAGCGGTTTCAGCTTGCAGACGAAGCGGTTTGCTGCACCTTCACCGACGTGGGCGAGGACGCGTGGTATCACAGCTTTGTGGCCTACGGCCAAAGCCTGGGGATCATCGCAGGCAAGACCGAGACCACCTTTGCTCCCGACGACAAGATGACCGTGGCCGAGGCACTGACGCTGGCAGTGCGGGTGTATGAGATCTATCACGACCTCACCGCCTCGCACGCGGCCCAGCCGGGCGAGCCGTGGTTCAACCCCTATGTGCAGGCGGCAAGGGACTATGACATTTTGCCCGAGGGAGACTTTTCCTTTGCCGAGCCCGTGAAGCGCGATCTTGCGGCGGCAATCTATGCGCGTATGCTGCCCGGAGAGGAGCTTGCCCCCATCAACCGGGTCAACCGTCTGCCGGACACAGACGGCTCTGATCCTTATTTTGAGTATATCCTCACGCTCTACCGCGCAGGCGTGATGCAGGGCAAGGACGAGCTTGGCAGCTTCGATCCGCAGGGCACCGCCACAAGAGCGGAGCTGGTGAAAATTCTATGCGCAGTGGTCAACCCGAAGCTCAGAGCAAAATTCCATCTGATGCTGGGCGACCTGTCGGCCTTTGTCTCACAGTACACGCTCGAGCCGGAGTGCCCCTTCACCGACGTGCCGAAGGGAAGCTGGTACTATCCCTTTGTGGCGATCCAGTCGGAGCTGGGCATTGTAAACGGCGTGGGCAACAACCGCTATGAGCCAGACGGCACCGTGACCTACGCGCAGGCGCTGAAGGTTGCAGTGGAGGTCTATGAGAAATACTACGACATGGAGCCGGGCGAGCTTACGGGCGACTGGCGCGACTATTACGCACAAAAGGCGCTGGACTACGGGATCTTAGTCAACCCGAGAGAGGATTACAACGAGCCTGCGATCCGCGGCGACGTGATCCTCTTCCTCTACCGGGCGATCGAGAAAAAAGACCTCGCCCCGATGAATGTGGTGAACGCCATCCCCGACGTGGGCGAAGACAGCTTCTACTACGACGCCGCCATGACGCTCTATCGGGCCGGTGTGCTGCAGGGCAGCGACGCTGCCGGCACCGCAAATCTGTATGAAAACATCACAAGAGCAGAGCTTGCCACGCTGCTGACCCGGCTGGTGCTGCCCGAGCAGCGCGTCAGCTTTACGCTGGATACCCGCGTGATCAAGAGCTTTGAATACGGCACAAGCGGAAGCGGCCGATATGCCCTGGAGGGCTATCAGATCGGCGACGGCAAAAACGTGATGGTGCTCACCTTTGCCATCCACGGCTGGGAGGACAACTGGGCCAGAGACGGCGCAGAGCTGGTCACGCTGGCGGACCGGACCAAGGCATATCTGGAAGCAAACTATGCGCTTGTGGAAAACGGAAACTGGACGGTTTATATCCTGCGCTGTCTTAACCCCGACGGGCTGTATCTCGGCACCACCTGCAACGGACCCGGCCGGTGCACCACCACCTATTACAACGCAAACGGCAGCCTGATCTCGGGCAGCGGCAAGGGCATCGACATGAACCGGTGCTTCCCCTACAACTACAAGACGCGCACCGACGCGCGAAACTACAACGGCACCGCGCCGCTGCAGGCAAAAGAGGCCAGAGCGCTCGCCTCCTTTATGCAGAAGGCCAAGGGCAGCGGCAAGAACATCTGCATCGACACGCACGGCTGGTACAGCCAGATCATCACAAGCTCAGGCAAGGGCACGATCTACAAGGCGCTGCTCAAGCAGTTCCCGGATAACACCTATGCCTCGCTCTCGGGCGGCAGCGGCTATTTCTCGTCGTGGTGTGCGTATGAGCTGGGCTATGACAGTTGTCTGCTCGAGCTGCCGAGCTCTGTGACCAGTCACGCGCGATTTGAGTCGATCGACTGCACGGGCCGCTTTACACGGGCGATTGAAGATTTGCTGCAAAACTACCAGAACCGAGGCGCCACGCGCGAGGCTTTCATCCCGCCGCTGGAAGAGCTGGACGGCAACTGAGCCGGAAAAGGCGAACCAACCTCACAGAAAACGAAATCCCCGGCCCGCCGGTTTTGGCGGGTCGGGGATTTCGTTTTGTTTACTTTTCCAGCTTGAGGCGGAACTCGTCGTCCTCCAGCTCCTGGACCTTGATCGCATAGCCCTGGCTATGGGCGAAGCGGGTGATATTTTCCACTGCGCAACGATCGTCCACAAGGACCTCAAGGCTCTTGGGCGCGCCCTTTTTGACCTCCTTTTGGACCATCAGAACGGGACCCGGGCAGGAAAGACCTCTTGCATCAACCATGTTTTTTCTCCTTTCTCATAAAGGTGCAGACAACGGATACAACCAGAAGCGCCGCCAGGGCCAGCCACACGGCAATGTGGCCGTTTTCGGTGGAGCCGTCGCCGGAGGAGGCAAGCTTGAAGTTGTGGCTCATGGCGGCGCCGAAGATCATGCCGAGGACGGTCACAGCGGAATCGGCGTTGCCCTCACCGCTGAGAATCAACTGACGCAGCGGGCAGCCACCCAGCAGCGTGGAGCCCCAGCCGACCACGACCATGCCCAGGAAGTTCCACAGTCCGTCGGTATGGGCGATGGGCTGGCCTTCAAAGGAGAAGTGCAGCTTGTTCAAAATGAGGTTGCCAAGCAGCACCGTGACGATGACCATGCCGAAGGCGGCGACCAGGCCAAAGTCCTTGAACATGACGGCGTTGCGGATGCCGCCGGCCATGCAGAAGCGGCTGCGCTGGGCCAGCGCGCCGACCACGAGACCGGCCAGGATCGAGACGATCCAGGGCGCTCTTGCCGCGCCGGGCCCCTGCGCAGAGGCGCGGAACAGGCCGCAAAGACCGGTGATGCAAAGCACAAACATAAAGATCAGCGCCGCGGGGAAGGCGCCGCCCTCGGCAGCGCTCTGCTTATACGCGCGGCCCAGGGTGAAGCCCTTTTTGAGAAACACGATGCCGATGAGAATGCCGACAATGAAGCCGACCAGACCCACGATGGCGTTGAGATCACCGCCGCCGATGCGGATGACCATGCGAAGCGGGCAACCGAGGAAGACCAGCGCGCCGATCATCACAAGCGCGCCCAGGCCGAAGCGGATGACCGGCGAGGAGCCCGCCTTGCCCTGGAACTCCTTGCAGGCAACCGCCATGATCAGCGCGCCAAGCACGATGCCGACGATCTCGGGCCGGAAATACTGCACCGCGGCAGCGCCGTGCAGCCCAAGCGCGCCGGCAATATCCCGCTCGAAGCAGGCAATGCAGAAGCCCATGTTGCCCGGATTGCCCAAAGCGCCAAGGACCAGCGCTGCCACGCCGACGACAAAGCCCGTCAGCAGAAGCAGCCAGTTTTGTTTGAACCATGAGGTGTTCTCTTTCATAACGCTCTCCTCCTTGTTATTCTTTGGTTCAAATAACGCATTGTATTCTTATCCGGGCCGTTTCCGGCCCGGGAAGAACCAGATATGGATTATCGCAGGAAGATCCGCTTGCCGCCCTCGTAGGGCTCAACCACGCCCAGGCGCTGGGCGGACGGGACGGCGCGTTTGAGCTCGGCATAAAGCGCATCGGCGTCTTCGGGATCCACGGCGATGGCAAGGCCGCCGGAGGTCTGCGGATCGTAGAGAAGATCCTGGTAGACCAGCTCGGTCCGGCCGGGATCGACGAAGGATTCGGCATAGCGGCGGTTGCGATACATTCCGGCGGGCAGAATTCCAAGCTGCGCAAACTCGACCGACTGCGGGATAAAGTCCACGTCGGCAACCGAGAGGCGGATCTGCACGTCGCTGCCCTGTGCCATCTCAAGCAGGTGGCCCATCATGCCGAAGCCGGTGACGTCGGTGCAGGCGTGGACCCGGTATTTCACCATGATGTCGCGGGCGTATTTGTTGAGCGTCATCATAAGCTTGCAGGCGAAGGCCTCGGTTTCCGGGTCGGTCAGCTCGGCCTTGATCGCCGTGGTGAGCACGCCGATGCCAAGGGGCTTGGTGAACAAGATCACGTCCCCGTGCTTTGCGCCGCTGTTGGTCAGAACCTTGTCGGGGTGGACAAAGCCGGTGACGGCAAGGCCGTACTTTGGCTCTTCATCGAGGATGCTGTGGCCGCCGGTGATGAGCGCGCCGGCCTCATAGACCTTGTCATAGCCGCCGCGGAGCATCTGGTGGACAGCCTCCTTGGGCATGGACTCGGGAATTGCCATGATGTTCAGCGCAAGCTTCGGTTCGCCGCCCATGGCGTAGACGTCTGACAGGGCGTTTGCCGCCGCGATGGCGCCGAAGGTGTAGGGATCGTCTGCAATGGGCGGGAAAAAGTCCACCGTCTGCACCAGGGCAAGCTCCGGCGAGACCTTGTAGACCGAGGCGTCGTCGCTGCGGTCAAAGCCCACGAGCAGATTGGGGTCGGAGCGCACACGGATCCCCTCCAAAAGCTGGGCCAGCACCCCTGCGCCGACCTTGGCGCCGCAGCCGGCACAGGTTGCAAGCTTGGTCAGTTTGACTTGTTCTTCCATGCAGAGCCTCCTATCCGCAACATGGCCTCCAGCACGCCGCCGCCGATGGCAAGCGCCTTGTCTGACACACGGTAACAATAGTCCTTCTTCCCTCTTGGGTCCACGTC
>ONCN01000154.1:0-4703 GCA_900316335.1 uncultured Eubacteriales bacterium
CACCGACCCGGAATACTGGGCGCTGGCCCTGATGATCTCAGACGAAGAGGCCGAGATCGCCCTGAAATTCGGCGGCATCCGCATCCCCAGGACCCTGCCCGAGATGGCAAAGCGCACCGGCATCCCCGAAAAAGAGCTTGAACCCAAGCTTGAGCGCATGGCCTGGGCCGGCGTTTTGGAGTACAACTGGGAAAACCCCGCCCATGAGAAGCAATATCTCCTGCCCATGTTTGTGCCGGGCAGCGGCGAGTTCTCCAACATGAACCCGGATCTGATGAAGCAGCACCCGGAGCTTGGCATGTTCTTCAACTATATGACCCGGCTGCCCCTGGAGAAGGTCACCAAGATGGTGCCCCCCGGCGGCGCGGGCATCGGCATGCACGTGATCCCCGTGGAGAAGGCCATCCGCATGGAGGACAAGTCGATCTCCATCGAGCATATCTCCCACTGGCTGGACAAGTATGAGGGCAAATATGCCGCAAGCCCCTGCTCCTGCCGCCGCAGCCGCAAGACCTATGACGAGGGCTGCGCCGACGACGAGGAGGGCTGGTGCATTGCCGTGGGCGACATGGCCGACTACGTGGTGGAGACCAACAAGGGCGGCCGCTACATCACCAAGGAAGAGGCCCTGGCCATCTTTGAGCAGGGCGAGAAAAACGGCTTTGTCCACCAGATCACCAACATCGACGGCGAGGACAAGATCTTCGCCATCTGCAACTGCAACGTGAACGTGTGCTACGCGCTGCGCACCTCGCAGCTCTTCAACACGCCCAACATGAGCCGCTCGGCCTACGTGGCGCACGTGGACCCCAAAAACTGCGTGGCCTGCGGCCGCTGCGTGGAATACTGCCCCGCCGGCGCCGTGAAGCTGGGCCAGAAGCTGTGCAAAAAGGACGGCACGGCGCAGACCTATCCCAAGCACGCGCTGCCCGGCGACCACTTCTGGTCGGAAAAGGACTGGGACTGGAACTACCGCGACAACAACCGCATCAACTGCTACGACACCGGCACCGCCCCCTGCAAGACCGCGTGCCCGGCCCACATCGCCGTGGAGGGCTATCTCAAGCTCGCGGCCCAGGGCCGCTACCGCGACGCGCTGGCGCTGATCAAAAAGAACAACCCCCTGCCCGCCATCTGCGGCCACATCTGCAACCGCCGGTGTGAGGACGCCTGCACCAGAGGCAGCATTGACCAGGCCGTGGCCATTGACGAGGTGAAAAAGTTTATCGCCATGCAGGACTTAAACGCCGAGACCCGCTATATTCCCGAAAAGGTCATCCCCCGCATCGGCGGCGGCTTCGACGAGAAGGTGGCGATCGTGGGCGCGGGCCCCGCGGGCCTTTCCTGCGCGTTCTACCTGGCCGAGAAGGGCTACAAGCCCACGATCTTTGAGAAAGATCCCCTCCCCGGCGGCATGCTGACCTACGGCATCCCGGCCTTCAAGCTGGAAAAGAAGGTCGTGCAGGCCGAGATCGACATCATCCGCGAAATGGGCGTGGACATCCGCTGCGGCGTAGAGGTCGGCAAGGACGTGACCATCGCGCAGCTTCGCGAGCAGGGCTACAAGGCCTTCTATCTGGCCATCGGGTGCCAGGGCGGCCGGAGTGTGGGCGTGCCCGGCGAGGACGCCGAGGGCGTGCTCACAGCCGTGGACTTCTTGCACAAGACCGCCGTGGAGGAGGCCTGGCCGCTGGGCGGCGACGTGGTCGTCGTCGGCGGCGGCAATGTGGCCATGGACGCAGCCCGCACCGCGCTGCGCGCTGCGCTGCGGCAAGGGCAAGGTGCAGACCTACTGCCTGGAAAGCCGCGCGGAAATGCCCGCCTCTGACGACGAGGTGGCCGAGACCGAGGCCGAAGGCGCCGTGGTCCACTGCGGCTGGGGCCCGAAGGAAATCCTCACCGAAAACGGCAAGGTCTCAGGCGTTGTGCTCAAGCGCTGCACCGCGGTCTACGACGAGGCGCACCGCTTCAACCCCGTCTATGATGAAACCGACACCGTCACCGTGCCCTGCGCACACGTCATCCTGGCCGTCGGCCAGAGCATCCGCTGGGGCAAGCTGCTGGAGGGCTCGCGCGTCATGCTCGGCCGCGGCAACGGCCCGCAGGCGGACAAGCTGACCTATCAGACCGACGAGCCCGATATCTTCGTGGGCGGCGACGTGTTCACCGGCCCCAAGTTTGCCATCGACGCCATTGCCGCCGGCAAGGAGGCCGCCATCTCGATCCACCGCTTTGTGCAGCCCCATTCCTCTTTGACCATCGGCCGCAACCGCAACGACTACAAGGAGCTCGACAAGAACGACATCCTGGTCACAGACTACGACCACAGCAAGCGTCAGAAGCCCGGCGTGGATCCCAAGGTGGACGCGCGCTCCTTCCGCGACCCGATGCAGGTGTTTACCGAAGCGCAGGTGCGCGCCGAGACCGCCCGGTGCCTCGAGTGCGGCGCCTCGGTGGTGGACGAGAACAAGTGCATCGGCTGCGCGGTTTGCACCACCAAGTGCGAGTTTGACGCAATCCACATCTTCCGCGAACGGCCGGAGTGCTCCACCATGCGCAAAAGCGAGGATAAGCTCAAGTACATCCTCCCCTACGGGGCCAAGCAGGGCATCAAGCTGGTGTTCAAAAAGAAGGGCTGAGCCATGCACGAGCTTGGCGTCGTCTTTCAGGTGATCCGGCACGTAGAGGCCGTGGCCGCCGAAAACCGGGTGGAGAAGGTCTCCGCCGTGGTGTTGGAGCTGGGCGAGGTCTCCACGGTGATCCCGGCGTATCTCACTGACTGCTGGAACTGGGCCGTGCGGCGCAGCGCGGTGCTCGATGGGGCCGAGCTTCGCATCGAGCCGATCGAGGCCGTGACCCAGTGCCGGGGCTGCGGCGGCACCTATCCCACCGTGGCGCATGGGCGCACCTGCCCCCTGTGCGGCAGCGAGGACACCTATCTGCTGCAGGGCAACGAGTTTATCATCAAGCAGATCGAGATCGACCAGGAGCCCCCCGGAGAACCATCACAATAAACGAATACACGCAAAACGCGGCCGCCCGATTTGGGCGGCCGCGCATTGTATATGCGCTTACGGCGCGGTGGTGTAGATGGTGGTTTCGCCCTCGGTCAGCTTCCAGAAGCGGATGGTGCTGCCGGCGGTGCGGTTGATCATGAAGTACTTGCTCGAGGAGAAGGACAAATACGGGTAGGAGCTGCTGGCGCTGTTGGCCGCGGTGATGGCCGAGCCGCTGGCGGACAAGCTCCACAGGCAGTAGCTGGTGCTCTTGGAGGTATAGCTGTAGAGGTAGCTGCTGCGGCTGGCAAGATAGGTGCCGGTCGAGGCGTTCTGGATCACGTACTTGCCGCTGTAGCTGCTGATATGGAAGATATAGGCGCTGCCAACGTTGGTGAGCGTGCTGCCCGACAGGGTCATGCCCGTGGAGGACAGGGCGATCGCGCCGCCGGCGGAGGTGGACTCATACCGGGTGTTGCCGGACAGGCCCTTGAGGGCGTAGAGGCTGCTGTCGGAGCCGGAGGTGATGACGTAGTCGCCGCTCCAATCCGACGGGGCGGAGGTCAGAAGCTGGTAGCCTGCCGCGCCGGTCTGGGTCTTGGCGTACAGGGCCTTGAAGCTCTGGCTCTTGGTGGGTGTGAACGAGCCGGTATAAACGTCAGAGGGCATTGCGCTTGCTGCAGCGTAGTCCTGCGTGACCCAGCCGAGGAAGGTGCAGCCAGCGGGCGCGCCGGCCGTGGGCAGCGTGATGCTGCTGCCGGCGGTGACGGTCAGATCCGCCACGGCGCTGACACCCTGCGGCACCGAGAAGGACAGCGTGAAGGTCTCAGGCGTGGGAGGCTCGGGATCATCGGGCGTTTCGGCGTCGATGGAGGTGGCATAGAAGGTCGCGCCGGTCTCGGTCTGCTTCCACAGGTAGATGCCCGAGCTGCTGCGCACGGTGTCAAAGTAGGTGCCGGTAAAGCTGATGGCATAGCTGCTGTAGCCGTAGGAGGGGATCACGAAGCGGCCGCTGCTGAGGGTGAACTTCCACTGGCCGTAGTTGGTCTGGCTGGTGGCGGTGGTGAGACCACGGCTGCCGTCGGCCACGTAGCGGCCGGAGATCGAAGTGGGCCGGATGGTGTAGTAGCCGCTGCGCGAGGAGGCTGCTACCGAGAAAATATTGGCCTGCGGCACGTTGGTGAGAAGGTCGCCGTCCAGGCTTGCGCCGGACGAGGAGATCAGCGTGCGGCCGGCGGTGCTGTTGTAGTAGTTGCCGGTGGTGGCCGCCATCATATAGGCCGAGGCGGTGGTGCCGGAGGTGATGACGTAAGAACCTGTCAGATCAGACGGCATCGCGGTCAAAAGCTTGAAGCCCGTGGCGCCGGAGCCCTCGGTGAAGCTGTAGAGGGCATAGAGCGTGATATTTTCCGTGGGCGTGAACGCGCCGGTGAGGATCGAGGCGGGCTTGGAGGCCGTCTTGTCGATGGGGGCCGTGACCCAGCCGAGGAAGGTGCAGCCGTCGGGCGCGCCGGCCGCGGGCAGGGTGATGGAGCTGTTGGAGTTGCAGCTCATGGGGTCGATCGCCGCAACGCCGGCGGGCACGGAGAAGCTCACAAGGTAGTCTGTGCCGATGGGGGCGGTGTAGCTGTCGCGGAAGCTGTAGCCGCAGATGGTGCAGGTGTGGGTGGTGTAGCCCTGGTCGGTGACGGTGGGCGGGGTGACGGT
>ONCN01000154.1:4732-9806 GCA_900316335.1 uncultured Eubacteriales bacterium
GTCCAGGCGCCCCAGGTGTGCTCGCCGGTGGCAGGAAGCTCGGTGTGGGTGCGGCTGAGCTCTGCGCCGCAGGTCGCGCAGCGGATCACGGTGTCATAGCCGCCGGCAGCGCCGCAGGTGGGGGCGGTGCGGTTTTCCTCGGTGCTCTGGCCGGGGGTGTGGCCTGTGGCGGGGAGAATGGTATCCGCCGAGGCGATTTCGTTCTCGCCCTGCGCGTCGGAGAAGAGCTTGCCGCAGCCCGAGCAGGTGTAGTAGGCGATATTGCCGGCCTCGGTGCAGGTGGGGGCGGCAGCGGGCGTCAGGCTCAGGCTGTGGGTGTGGGTCTGGATGATGGGATCGGTGTTGTAGAAGGTGGTCGAGGCGGTCGTCTTCTTCCAGAACTGGGTCTTGTTGGTGGTGTAGCCGCTGTTGATCACGAAGTAGCTCGAGCCCTTGACCAGATAGGGATATCTGGAGCTGGCGGCGTTGCTCACCTTCATGCAGATGTTGTAGGTGTCATACTCCAGATCCCAGATACAGTAGCTGGTGCTCATCGTGGATCGGCTGTAGAGATAGCTGCTGTAGCTGCCAAGCCAGGTGCCGGTGGCGTCGTTTTTGAGCGTCCAGCCGGTGCCCGAGGGGGCCGCGGTGAAGACGTAGGCGGAGCTGACGTTGCGAAGGGCCGTGCCGTCGAGCGTCATGCCCGTGGAGGCGAAGGCCACCGTGCCGCCTGCGGAGCTGCTCTCATACGAGGTGTTGCCGCTCAGGCCCTTGAGGGCGTAGAGGCTGGCGTCTTTGCCGCAGGTGATGACGTAGCTGCCGGTCCAGTCCGTGATGGGATCGGCCACGATCTCATAGATGATCTCGTCGCTGCCCTCGGTGCGGGTGAAGAGGGCATAGAGTGTGGCGTTTGCAGAGACGACGTAGTCTGCGCCGGGGGCAAAGAAGCTGGGCGCGGTGCTGGTCTCGGCGATCTGCTGCTCTGCCCAGCCCACAAAGGTCCAGCCGTCGGGCGTGTTGCTGACCGTGGTGGGAAGCTGGATGGTATCCTGGATATAGGCGGTCTTGCTGCCGGCGGCCGCGCCGCAGGAGGAGAAGCTGATGGTAAACTGCGGCTTGGGCGCGAAGATGACCTTAACGGTGCAGTCCGAGCTGGGGCTGACGCTGATGGTGTTGCCGCTGATGGACACCGTAGCGGTGCCGGAGGTCACCTGCGCATCGGAGACGTAGTAGCCATCCTTGGGCGAGGCGGTGATCTTGGTGCCGCTGACAGACACGGTGCCGTAGGCGGTGTTGTTGGACTCCGCCGTGACGCGGAAGGTCACGTCGTTGGTGTAGGCCTTGATGCGGAAGTCGCCGTTGGAGGGGCAGTCGGTCCAGGAGCCGCCGGACTCCCGATAGAAGGAGGTATCGCCGTGGTTGGCGTGCACCCACTGGGCCCAGGAGATCTTGTTGGACGCGTCATAGGGGATGTGGACGTACTTGCCGTCATCGGCGTCCTTGGTGGGGGTGCTCAGCGTGAAGACCACGGAGAACGTGTCGCCCGCCGCAAGCGAAACCGGGGTGTCGAGCGGCACGGTGTAGTAGCCGGAGTAGGTGAAGTAGCCGCTCTGGCTGCTGACCAGGGTGCCGGAGGAGGGGTTCTTGGAGGAGGTGAGGTTCTTGTAGATCTGCAGGGTGTAGGTGGTGGCCTCGTCCCAGGGGGCGATGGCGACGGCCTTGAGCTCCTCAGAGCCCTTGGCGGTGAAAACGTTGGCCACCTGGCAGTTGTTGTTCATTGCCTGGTAGTTGGCCACGTTGCAGGTGCCGTCGTACTGATAGTTGTGGTCGTAGTTGTCCACAGCCTCGGCGGTGTAGAAGAAGCAGGTGTCGTCCAAAGAGGCGGTGTCTTCATAAGACAGGTAGAAGTAGCCGCTGTTGCCCCAGGAGGTGCCCCAGGAGTTCTTGATGATCCACGCGCCGTTGCTGGTGGGGCGGTTGGAGGACTTGAAGTTGGTGCGCGCGTAGTTGTCATCCCAGCCGACCACGGTGACGGCGTGGTTGCCGTATTGGTAGCTGCTCGAGCCGTAGGTGGCACTCTGCTTGAAGCAGTAGGCGCCGGTGCTGGAGTTGTAGTAGCTGTCGGAGTGGTAGTAGCTGATGCCGCCTGCGCCATAGTCCATGATGGCCTGCTTCACGGCGTCGCGGTTGGCCGTGGGGATCCAGGTCACGTTGGAGACATGGGCGTTGTTGTAGGCGTAAGCATATTGGGAGGACAGGCCCGAGGTGGAGGCCGCGCTGTATTTGAGCGCTGCGGTGTTCTCGCTGGCGGTGCCGGCCCAGCGCATCACGGTGAGCGTGGACATTGCGCCGTTGCCGCCCTGATCGAGATAGGTGTCGCCCAGCGGCTTGGAGGAGTCGCCGGTGAGCATCCCCTCTTTGTCATAGGCCGAGGTATAGTTGAACCAGGCCAGGTGCAGCTCTGACAGGTCCATCGAGGACTTGGCCGCTGTGCCCGTGTCGCCGTCGATGATGCCGTTTTTGATCATGTAGGCCTCGATCGGGGCCATGGTGCCGAAGGTCCAGCAGGTGCCGTAGGGGTTCTGGTTTTTGACGGAGGTGATATAGCCGTAGTCGCGGCTGTCGTATGCCGCGGGCAGGCTCTGGGTCGCGGCGCCGGGGTTGAGACTGTTGAGCTCTGCGGTGTCGCCGCGCAGATATGCGCTGGTAACGGCCCGGCCGCCGGGAAGATCCACGGGAATGTAGCCGGAGGTCTCAAACAGATAGCTTCGCTCGGAGACAATACCGTCTTCGGCGAAGGCCGCCGCAGGCAGCAGGCTGATCACCATTACCAATGCCAGCAAAAGGGCAAGTCCATGTTTTATCCACTGTTTCATATGCTTTGTCTCCTTTTCTGTATTTCGGGCAAGATAGCCGCTTGCCCTCCGGCGGGGGATGCTTGGACTTTATTGTATCACAGATTTTTCCAATGTCCAGTATAATTTTCCAATTTGTACTGTATAAAATTTAGTGATTAATCTGTGCTCAGCTTGTGAGATATTCACAAAAATTTCATATTTTCCGGTATATATCCGTTACAGGCGAATGTGTATGCGTTGTATTCTGTATATTGTCCCGTATTCGGCATGCAATCTTGCGTTTTTCATATTCAATCTATATCCATGCGCGTTGACACAATGCCTCTGGTATTTTGGCCGCCGCTGTGGTATACTGGAAAAAACGACCGGCAAGGAGGGCCTTTTTTATGGGCAGCATTCTCATTCGGAATATCCGCGCGATCGTGACCTGCGACAAGCAGGATCGCGTGCTCACCCAAGCAGATCTTCTGGCCGAGGACGGCGTCATCACCGCCATCGGCCCGGGACTGTCCGCGCAGGCAGACGAGATCCTGGACGGCAGCCATATGCTGTGCTATCCGGGCCTGATCAACACGCACCACCATCTGTATCAGCAGTTTTCCCGCAATCTGCCCGCCGTGCAGGAGCTGGAGCTCTTCGACTGGCTCAAGGCTCTGTATCAGATCTGGCGCAGCCTGGACCCGGAGGTGGTACGCTTTTCCTCGCTGACCGGCATGGGCGAGCTGATGAAAAACGGCTGCACCACCTGCTTTGACCACCACTACGTCTTCCCCCGCGGAGCCGGGGATCTGCTTGAGGCCCAGGTCGAGGCCGCAAGGCTGCTCGGTATCCGCTTTGCCGCAAGCCGCGGCAGCATGGATCTGAGTGAAAAGGACGGCGGGCTGCCGCCCGACTCGGTTGTCCAGACCGTGGACGAGATCTTGCGGGACTGCGAAGCCGCCGTTGACCGCTGGCACGATCCGCGCCCCGGCGCCATGACCACGGTGGCCCTGGCGCCCTGCTCTCCCTTTTCCGTCTCGCGCGAGCTGCTGCGGCAGAGCGCGATCCTCGCCCGCGCAAAGGGCGTGCGGTTGCACACCCACCTGGCTGAGACGCTCGACGAAGAACGCTATACGCTCGAGCGCTACGGCAAGCGGCCGCTGGCGTATCTGGCAGACCTGGACTGGCTCGGGCCGGACGTCTGGTTTGCCCACGGCATCCACTTCAACGACGCGGAGATCCGTCTGCTCGCCCAGACCCAAACAGGCGTCGCCCACTGCCCGGTGTCCAACATGAAGCTCTCCTCCGGCACAGCCCGGCTGCCGGCGCTGCTTGCAGCCGGGGTCCCGGTCGGCCTGGCTGTGGACGGCTCGGCCTCGCAGGACGGATCCGATCTGCTCGAGGAGCTGCGGGTGTGCTATCTGCTGCACCGCCTGCAATGGGGCGCCGACGCGCCCTCTGGCTACGAAATCCTAAAGCTCGCCACCCGCGGCGGCGCGCAGCTTTTGGGCCGGACGGATATCGGCTGCCTTGCGGTCGGCAAACGGGCGGACCTGTTTTTGATCGATGGCCGGCGCATCGAGCTTGCCGGGGCGCTGGAGGACCCCAAAAACCTGCTTGCCACGGTCGGCTTCCGCCAGAGCGTGGACTATACCATGGTAGAAGGCCGCTTCACCGTCCGCCAGGGACGCCTTGCCGATATCGACGAGCCCCGCCTTGCCGAGCAGGCCAACGCCGTCTGTAAGCGATACCTGGCCAAGGCCTGAGCAGGGCAGGCGCAAACGACAAAAGGTCGCCGGATCGCACGTCCGGCGGCCTTTTTCTGTGTGTCAAAACGCTGCAAGTGTCCTAGGAAGGAATGAATGAAACAATAAAAACGTAAAACGAATTGTGGTACGAATCGTCCCGAAGGGACACCGCAATCGTTTCATGTCATCGGCGGTGGGCTGGTAGCTGTGCAGATCTACGCCGCTGTCCAGAAGCATGGTCAGCTCCGCCCGGTCAGCCTGCTCGCCGAGGATCTGGCGGACCCAGTCGTATTCGGGGAAAATGGTGGCCACAATGCTGAGCTTGTCCGTCTGCGGCGCGCTATCCGGCGCAGCAGTGCCGGCACAGCCCGCCAGCAGGCTGACCAGCAGCAGAATGATCGTCAAAAAAGCAACAGAATGTTTCATATATACCTCCTGAACTGTTCACAAGTTTGCAAAATGCGCGCAAAAAAGCAGGGGGTCCGGTCAGCGCCGACCAAGCCTGCCGCC
>ONCN01000030.1 GCA_900316335.1 uncultured Eubacteriales bacterium
ATACCATCCGTATGACTCACGAGAGTTCTCCCTTCGTACGCAACGTAGCTGCCCTGCTCGACCCGTTGATGCAGAATACAACGAAATCATTTTCAAAACCAATATAAGAAGTAAATGAAAACAGACATAGTAATTGTCGGCGCCGGTCTTACTGGACTTACTACGGCCTACCTGCTTGCCCGTAAGGGACGCGAGGTGATGGTGGTAGAGCAGATGGACAAGATTGGCGGACAAATACAGACATACAGAGAGGGGAATTTCGTATATGAGAGCGGTCCTAATACTGGCACTATATCAAATCCGGAAGTAGCGGAACTGATGGCAGACCTTGAACAGACCTCAGGTGGCAAGTGCATGTTAGAGACGGCTCCTGATGCTTCCAAGCGTCGCCTTATATGGAAAGGAGATCGCTTTCGCGAACTACCGTCAGGATTGATGAGTGCAGTCACTACGCCATTGTTCACTTTCGGTGATAAACTGCGTATCCTTGGCGAACCATGGAGAAAAAAAGGAAATAACCCTGACGAGTCGGTAGGCTCATTGGCAAGACGCAGATTGGGAAAATCCTTTGTAAGCTATGCCGTTGATCCGTTCCTTTCAGGTGTATATGCAGGAAATCCAGACACGCTCGTAACACGCTATGCATTGCCAAAACTTTACAACCTCGAGCAGAACTACGGCAGTTTCGTTCGTGGTGCTATTGCCAAGATGCGTGAGCCAAAGTCTGATCGTGATCGCCTTGCTTCAAAGAAAGTCTTCTCTGCAGTTGGTGGTTTGAGTAATATAACGCAGTCAATGGCAGACTATCTAGGTCCTCAGCGAATAGTTCTCGGAATAAAAGAAACCAAGGTAGCTCCAACAGATGAAGGTTGGAAAGTATCATATATAAATAAGGAAGGAAATGCAGAGCAGATAGACTGCAAGCAGGTGGTGACGACATGTGGTGCCTATGCGTTGCCGGAAATGTTACCATTTATCAGTGACGAGGCAATGCGCAAACTGAACAACCTGAAATATGCTCCGGTTATAGAAGTCAGTGTAGGCGTAAAGGATGTGCTCGGTGGTGATTATCAGGCATTCGGTGGATTGGTACCAACTTGTGAGAAACAACAGGTGCTTGGCATACTGTTCCCATCAGCCTGCTTTACCGGACGAGCTCCTGAAGGTGGCGCGCTCTTTACTTATTTCATTGGCGGAGTACGTCATGCAGAGCTGCTGGACAAGAGCGATGCAGAGATTACTGCACTTGTGGAGGAATATTTCCATAAGATGCTGAAGTTCCCTGCGCAGATCACTCCTGATCTCATTCGCATCTTCCGTCATCATCATGCTATCCCACAATACGAAATTACGTCAGGAGAACGATTCGACGCAATAGAACAACTGCAGAAACAGTATCGCGGACTAACCATTGCCGGCAACCTCCGTGATGGTATCGGTATGGCCCAAGTTCTACGTCACCACCGACCATTACAAGGAATTCGACAGGAATGGCTGGATGTACAAGGGTGCCGTACGCGATTCGATCCGCGACTGGGTAGGCCCCGGCTATCTCGGCAGCTTTTACGACGCATACAATCCCGACGCGCGCAAGCTGTTCTGGAGCCAGATGAACGACCGGCCCTACTTTCTGTGCGAGTATGCCCATGCGATGGGCGTTGGCCCGGGCGGCTTGGAGGACTACTGGCGGCTGATCTACGCGCACGACTGCCTGCTTGGAGGCTGCATCTGGGAGATGGCAGACCACGCCGTGCTCGAACCGGATGGCGGCTATACCTACGGCGGCGACCACGGCGAGTGGGAGCACGACGGAAACTTCTGCGTGGATGGCCTGTTTTATCCCGACCGCAGCCCCTCCACGGGCGCCAGGCTCATGGCACAGGCCTACCGGCCGCTGCGCTTTGAAAGCCTGGGTGAGGGCCGTTTCCGGGTCTTCAACACACGCTCGTTCACACCGGCCTCGGCCTGGAGGGTCACAGCCCTGGTGCGCGGCAGCGAAACCCCACTGCGCCTGAGCGCCGGCGGTCTTGCGCAGGAAACCTTCTGCCTCAACACCCGGGGCGCCAGCGAGGTCACCTTCCGGGTGGAGCGCGCGGGCTATGAGACCATTTTTGAGCAGATCGCCCTTTCGGCCCCCGAGCTGCCTGCGCCGGAGCCTGCTGACAGCTTCCCCACGGGCTTCCGGGTGGAAGCGGGCCGCCCGGTCCTCACCCGGGGCGGGGCCGAGCTGCGCGGCGCGGAGGAGTTCACCCTGCTCTATCGCGCCCCGATGGACAACGACACGGATCTTGACCGCAGCAATCCCATTGCCCCGTTTCTCAGGCAGAAGGAAGAGCTTGTGTCCGTGGAGCAAGGCCCCCGGCAGATCCGGGTGATGCAAAAAATCACCTGCCCGGGCTTTGCCTTTTCCTGCGTGGACGTGTATACGCCCTGTCAAGCGGGCGTGCTCGTCACATCCACCCTGCAATGTCTCGAGGGCGAGGGCCTTTTGCCCCGGTTTGCCAAGGTCTTCCGCCTGGAACCCGGCTTTGCAAAGGTGCGCTGGTATGGGCGGGACCGGGAGAGCTACCGGGATATGTACGAACACAGCCGGATTTGCGAAAACGAGGCGCGGCTGGAGGATATGATGGAGCCCAATCTTCGCCCGCAGGAGAGCGGCAGCCGCATGGATACCTGCTGGGCCGAGCTCTCCGACGGGCGGACCGCATTCCGCTTTGAGGCGATCGACGCGCCGTTTGAGCTTGGCGTCAAGCCCTGCACAGACCGCGCGCTGCTGCACATGCGCCACCGGGCGGATCTTGTGACCGAAGGAGCCTACGCCGCGATCTCCCTGTTCCAAATGGGTGTTGGCAGCGCAAGCTGCGGCCCGCACACCGATGCGCGCCATACCTTCCCTGCAAACCGGACCTACACCCTGCGCTTTGTCATCCGCTAGGACCGCAAAAAACACGTCTGCGCCGATGGGCACAGACGTGTTTTTTTGCGGTCAGTTATTGTTTTCTTCCGATCTTTTGGAACCAGGAGAAGGTCCTGGGCCAGACGATGCCGGCAAACACCACCATGCAGAAGTAGCGCACGGCGTTCCAGTACAGCCCGTCAGAGATCAGCGCAAGCAGCGGCTTGAGCCCGGCCCGGATGCCCACAATGAGGATCAGCCCCAAAACGACCTTGAGGATCTGCCCCAAAAGCGGCGCAGACTCGTCAAAGTGGAAGCGGGTCTCGTCAAGGTGATAGCTCAAGGCCAGACCCAGCAGCGCACCGAGCAGAGAATAGCTGTTTTTCACACCCTCGGCGTAGTTCTCCGGGTCTAAATCCGCAGGGAAGTGGTAGAGATTTACAAACAGCACATACCCCACGCTGATGAGCATCATCACGCCTAAGAAGACGTACATGACCTTTGGGTCCTTCTCAGACTTGCGCAGCACCGGATACAGCGCCAGCACCAAAACCACCGCGATCAAAAAGCCTACGCCCACGTCCAGCGGGGTATGTACGCCCAAATACATTCTGGAAAAGCTGACCAGCACAGCCAGCACGATCATCGCCCAGCGCAGACCCTTGTGCCGGGTCCACCGGGCCACGCCGCCGAACGTGCCGATTGCGTTCTGCGTGTGGCCGCTCGGGAAGCTGTAGCCCGTCGCGCCGGCGCGGGCAGACTCCACAATGGTAAAGTCCGGATCCACCACCCAGGGGCGGGGGATGCGGCACAAAAGCTTCAAAAACTGGCTTAGGATGGTGCCGATGAAGCCGACAGACAGGATGTAATAGCCCTCCCGTTTGTTGATGCACCAAAATATCACCAGTGCGGCGACCATAAAGACCAGCTCCTCGCCGCAATAGGTGATCAGCTGCATCACCCAGTTGAGCGCCGGAAAGCGGATGCCTTCCAGCAGACGTAAAAATGCCATGGTATCGCTCCTCTCAATTTCAATGCTATCAGTATACCACAAACCGGAAAAAACTGCTACTGAAATCTTGTAAGCCGGGGAAAAATGTGGTACAATAGCACAAACGCAAGAATATGGAGGCGATTTTGTGTTTGCAGATCGTGAACGCTATCTTTACCGGAAGCGCCAGCTTGTAGAGGTCATCTGTCAGCTCCGCTTCCCAACCATTCTGTCCATCTCCGCCCGCGAGCCCGCCGAATTTCAAGAGGGCATCCGCCAGGACTTCCCCCAGTATAAGCGCCTGCAGGAGCAGCCCGGCCCCAAGGTGACCGGCGGCCCCGGCAACTTCCGCTTGGAAGAAGCACAGAGTGTGACCAACTACCAATTCCTCTCGGAAGATGGCCGGTGGAAGGTCAATCTCACCAACAACTTCATCGCCCTGGCAACCCCTGCCTACACGCAGTGGGAGGATTTTGCCGCCAAGCTGGACCTGGTACTGGCCCAGTTTATCCCCACCTACAAGCCCGCCTATTTTGAGCGGGTCGGCCTGCGGTTTATCAACGTGATCTCCCGCAAGGCGCTGGATCTGGAGGGCGTGCCCTTCCGCGATCTCATCCAGCCCGGCTTTTTGGGTCTTCTGGGCGAAGAGGACGTCAACGAGACCGCCTTTGCCCGCTCGGGCCAGGACGTGGAGATGGCGCTCTCCGGTGGCTGCCGCGTCAAGCTCCATGCCGGACCCGGCCTCATCCAGCGCGGCCAGGTGAAGGACAGCGAGGTCAAGTTCATCCTCGACAACGACGTGTTCATGCAGGGCAAGCTCCCAATGAACCAGGTCGCCCCCGCGCTCAACACCGTCCACATCCAAGCCGACCGGCTCTTTGCCGGCGCGATCACAAAAGAGCTCCACGAGGCCATGGAGCCGGAGCTGCTTTGAGAGGGGGCGCAACATGAAAAAACGTGCGCTTTGTTTCTGCCTGGCCCTGCTGATGCTATTCGGCCTTCTGCCGCAGCTTGATGCCCATGCCGCCGCAGACCAGAACGAGCTTCTTCAGATCCTGAGCCAGTTCGCCTGGTATGATGCCTGGAACGACTATTCCTTCAACTGCACCGATGCGACACATGAGTTCGGCACAAGCCTGTCCGAGCAGAAAAACATTATCACCGGCATCGTCACCGAGACCTCCTGCCTGTACGTGAACCGCTACGGCAAAATCGTGGAGGAGTTCTGGAGTAAAGCCGACCCCAAGGGCCGCTGGACCGCCCACAAGTGCTACAACGGTGAGAAGCTGGAGTGGGTGCTCAAAAACATTCTCAATATCTCCGATGCCGATATCGCCACCCTGCGCGAGCGCGTGAAGAAAAACGGCTATTCCTACTACTATAACGGCAACTATTATACCTCCAGCTATGGCATCGGCGACGGCTTTGCCGCCAAAAATCCCACCACCAGATCCTATGGCAAAAACCTCACCCTCTGCTCCTTCCGGCTTTATGACGCCCTGAGCAACGACTATGTGGGCGACCGCTATGCTGTGGTCGGCAAAAAGACGCTGAACGGAACGCAGCAGTGGTCGATCTATTACTACGGCCGAAAGGCCCCCTCTACAACAGGCTTTTTGGATGTGGACGATACCGCCTACTACAAAGACCCTGTGCTGTGGGCAGGCGGCCAGGGTGTCACGGCCGGCGTGAGCGACTATGCCTTTGCCCCCAATCAGGGCTGCACCCGGGCGCAGGCGGTTACCTTCCTGTGGCGTGCCTTCGGCAGCCCGGCCCCTGTGACCAAGGCAAACCCCTTCACAGACGTGAAGAGCTCCGACTATTTCTATCAGCCCGTTCTCTGGGCCGTGGAGCGGGGCATCACCATGGGCACAAGCGCCAAAACCTTCTCGCCCAACGAGACCTGTACCCGCGCGCAGATCGTCACCTTTCTCTACCGTACCGCCGGCGAGCCGCGATACAACGGCTCCAATCCCTTCACCGACGTCCCCAAAGGCGCCTACTATGAAACCGCAGTCAAGTGGGCCGTGGGCAACAAGATCACCTCCGGCACCAGTGCACGGGCATTCTCCCCGAATGAAACCTGCTCACGGGCACAGATCGTGACCTTCCTCTACCGCTTCAAGACCGGGGGCGTTGCCATCCAGGACGGCGCTGCAAAGTGGCTCGGCGTCTGGAAGGCGGCGGACGGAGAGTATATCGAGATCAAGTCGGTCAACAACGGCGGCTTTGCCATGACCTATCACGGCTGGACCGCCTCCGGCGCTGAAATGTTCCACACCGACTACACCGCCATCTTCACCAACGACGCCAAAACCGTTGCCACCCGGCCGTACGTCCTCTCCGATCCCAACCAGATCGTCACCTATACCCTCAGCGGCAGCCGCATCACTGCCACCCCGCCTGTGGGCCGCGGGCTGAGCAAGGATTTTATCAAGCAATAAAAACGCAAAGCAGCAGACGACAGAGCGATCCTTGCTCTCTCGTCTGCTGCTTTTTCCTGTTCAAATCACATATTGATCAGACAGATCCGTCTGGCACAAATCCGCCAGCGTGATGCTGTCGAAGTAGTCATTGGTGATCTCATAAAAGCGCTGCCACATGGGCAGAGTCTTGCAAAAGCCGGCCCGGCCGCAGACGGCGGCGTCCGGCGCAAGGCAGCTCACCGGCGCAAGATCCCCCTCGGTCAGCCGCAGAATTTCACCGACCCTGTAATCCTCGGGGCTGCGCATCAGTCTGTAACCGCCGCCCTTGCCGTGCACGCCCTCGATCATACGGGCCTTTGTGAGCACGGGGAGGATCTTTTCCAGGTATTTCAAAGAGATCTCCTGCCGCGCAGCTACGTCCTTCATGGGGATGTAGCTGCCGCTTTGCTGCTCCGCCAGGTCGATCATGACTCTGAGAGCATAGCGGCCTCGTGTTGAGATCATCATGTTGCTCACTCCTTCCGGCTTTGCTGGATGCTTCCGCTTATTCTAACTATCAATATACCATGCCGGGGGGTAAAAATCAAGAGGCCGGGGACGATTTCGCCCCCGGCCTGTGCGCTGCATTATGCGTTCTGCCTGGTCAGAATACCGCCGCCCACCACGACGTCGCCCTCATAGACCACGGCAGCCTGGCCGGGCGTGATGGCTCGTTGCGGCTCGTCAAAGTCCAGCCGTACCACGCCGCCGGGCAGGGGAGTGGCTGTGCAGGGCTGCTCCGGATGGCGATAGCGAAGCTTCGCCCGGCAGCGGAAGGGCTCGGTCCGGGCCGTGCCCGCAGACCAGTGGAAGTCCCTGGTGAAGGCCGTCGTGCCAAACAGCGCGGCCTTGGGCCCCAGTGTGACGGTGTTTGCTGCCGGGTCGATCGCGACCACGTAATACGGCTCAGAGAAGGCAAGGCCCAGCCCCCGCCGCTGGCCGACGGTATAGTGGATGATGCCCTTGTGCCGGCCCAGGACCTTTCCGTCGGTCGAGAGGAAGTCGCCTTGCGGATAGTCCTTGCCAGTGCGCAGCCGGATCACCCTGGCATAGTCCCCGTCCGGGACAAAGCAGATATCCTGGCTGTCAGGCTTCTTTGCGTTGACAAAGCCGAGCTGATCAGCCAGCGCCCTGGTCTCGGCCTTGACCATCCCGCCGAGCGGGAACAGGGTGTGCGCAAGCTGATCCTGCGTCATGGAGTAGAGAAAATAGGTCTGATCCTTGGCAGGGTCCACCGCCTTTTTCAGCCGCCAGATCCCGTTTTCCTGGTCAATGCGGGCATAATGACCGGTGACCACCCGCTCGCAGCCCAGCTCCTTTGCCCGGTGGTAGAGCCGGTCAAACTTCAAAAACCGATTGCAGTCGATGCAGGGGTTGGGCGTAAGACCCGCCTCATAGGCCGCCACAAACCGGTCGATGACCATCTCCCGGAAGGTGTCAGCAAAGTTGAACACATAGTGGGGCATACCAAGGCGGAAGGCCACAGACCGGGCGTCCTCCACGTCGTCCAACGAGCAGCAGGTGTGCGCCTGGCTCACGCCGGCGTCGTCGTTGAGATAGAGCTTCATGGTGCAGCCGATGCAGTCATAGCCCTGCTGCTGCGTGAGATAGGCAGCCACGGCGGAATCCACGCCGCCGCTCATGGCGATCAGTGCCTTCATGGGGTCCCTCCTTGCTCTGGGGTCGTTGCCCTCATTTTACCACACAAAGGCGCCAAAATCAATCGGTTATTCGGCAAACAGCGGGGTGGAGAGATAGCGGTCGCCCGTGTCAGGCAGAAGAACAACGATGTTCTTGCCTGCGTTCTCCGGCCGCTTTGCCAGCTCGATGGCCGCCCATGCCGCAGCGCCGGACGAAATGCCCACCAAAACGCCCTCTTTTTTGCCGATCAGCTTGCCGGTGGCAAAGGCGTCCTCGTTGGTCACGGGGATGATCTCGTCATAGACCGAGGTATCGAGCACCTGCGGCACAAAGCCCGCGCCGATGCCCTGGATCTTGTGTGCCCCGCCTACGCCTGTGGAGAGCACGGCAGAAGAGGCCGGCTCCACCGCCACCACCTTGACCGCAGGGTTCCGGTCCTTGAGATAGCGGCCAACGCCGGTTATGGTACCGCCGGTGCCGATGCCTGCGACAAAGATGTCCGCCTTGCCGTCGGTGTCCCGCCAGATCTCGGGCCCGGTGGTCTCATAGTGGGCCTTGGGATTAGCGGGGTTCACGAACTGGCCGGGGATAAAGCTGTTTTCGATCTGGGCGGCAAGCTCGTCGGCCTTGGCGATCGCGCCCTTCATGCCCTTGGCGCCCTCCGAGAGCACCAGCTCCGCGCCGTAGGCCTTCATAAGCTGCCGGCGCTCGACGGACATGGTCTCAGGCATGACGATGATGATGCGATAGCCTCTTGCCGCAGCCACGGCAGCCAGACCGATGCCGGTGTTGCCGGAGGTGGGCTCAATGATCACCGAGCCGGGCTTGAGCTTGCCCGCGGCCTCCGCGTCTTCAATCATGGCCAGGGCGATGCGGTCCTTGACTGAGCCTGCAGGATTGAAGTATTCGAGCTTTGCCAAAATGCGAGCGCCAAGGTCTAACGTCTCTTCGATGTGGGTGAGCTCCAAAATGGGAGTGCCGCCGATAAGCTGGTCGGCGCCGGTATAGATCTTAGACATGTTGATGTCCTCCTTGTTTCTTAAAATCCTACTTGCCAGGTGGGTTGGTAGTATAATAGCACAGTTGCGCTGTCTTGTCAAGAGAAAAAACGCGGCCTCCGGGAAAAAACCCGGAGGCCGGTATTTGGTTGACAGCAGGCTCAGCGGTCCTCTCGGAAATAGGCAAGACCCAAAGCCTCGGGAGGCTGCTTTTCCTTGTTGTTGCGCAGACTCGAGATGATCAGCACGATGACCGTAACCACATAGGGCAGGATCTTGTACAGCTCGGTCGGCACGAAGGGGATCTGCAGCCGCAGATAGAGGATCATCAACGCGCCGAAGAGGATCGAACCCCAGATGGAGGCCAGCGGCCGCCACAGGCAGAAGATCACCAGCGCCACAGCCAGCCAGCCCTCGCCGGACAGGCCCTCGTGGTTCCACACGCACATGGCGATGGTGGTGATATACACCATGCCGCCCACAGCGGAGATGCCGCCGCCGGTGATGGTCGCAAGGTACTTGTACCGGGCCACATTGATGCCCGCGGCGTCAGCCGTGGCAGGCGATTCGCCTACAGCACGCAGATACAGACCGGGTCTTGTGCGGTTGAGGAACAGGTGCATGCCAACTGCCAATACAATGGCCAGGTAGAAGAAGAAGCTGTTGCCAAACAGAAGCTGCCCCACCACCGGGATGTTCTGCAGCGCACCCGGGAAGGGGGAGGCGGTAAAGAAGGCCTTCAGCGCGTTGCTGATGGTGACGTAGCCGCCCGCCCGCACGCGCATAAACTCGCCTGCAAACTGGCCGACGCCCGTGCCGAAGATGGACAGGGCCAGGCCTGTGACGTTTTGGTTGGCCCGCAGGGTGGTTGTGATAAAGCTGAAGATCAGCGAGGCCAGAGCGCCCGCCAGGAAGGCGCAGAGCAGGGCAATCAGAATTGCCGCAAAACCGTTGGGATTCTGGCTGAGCTTTTCATAGTAGAACACGCCGCCCAGACCGAACGCACCGCCCATAAACATGATGCCCTCTACGCCGAGGTTGAGGTTGCCGCTTTTCTCGGTGAGGATCTCGCCCAGTGTACCGAACAGCAGGGGCGTGCCGTAGGTGATGGCTGCAATGACCAGCAGGATAAAGGCGTTGAGGATTGCCATATCACGCCGCCTCCTTTCCGCCGCGCTTGGAGCGCCAGATCAGCTTGAAGTTGATGAAGAATTCGCAGCCCAGCATGCAGAACAGCAGCAGGCCAATGATGATATCCGAGATTGAGGCCGGAATCATAAGCTGGGTTTGCAGCGTGTCTGCACCCTTGGTGAGGATGGCAAGCAGCATCGAGATCACGATCATCGCAAAGGCGTTGAGCTGGCTCAGCCACGCCACGGTGATGGAGGTGAAGCCCACGCCGTTGGCGATGTCGGAGGCCAGGGTGTTGTTTGCGCCCGAGCAGACTACAAAGCCCACAATGCCGCAGATCGCGCCGGAGAGGAACATGGTCCGCATCATGATCTTGCCCACGTTCATGCCGGCATAGCGCGCGGTGTTCATCGAGTCGCCGATGACGGAGATCTCATAGCCGTGCTTGGTATAGCGCATATACACGTGGATGAAGACCACCAAAAGCAGTACGATGATCCACCCGCAGTGGACGCCGCCCACCTTGGGCAGACAGGCTGCGGGGTCAAACTGGGCCATGCGGCCCTGCCGGCCCTCCCAGGGACCGATCTGCAGCCAGGCGACCACGCCGATGATGATGTAGTTCATCATCAGGGTGAAGAGCGTCTCGTTGGTGTTCCACTTGGCCTTGAAGAAGCCCGGGATCAGACCCCATACGCCGCCGCCCACGATGGCAGCCAGACACATCAAGGTCAAAAGCAGCACAGAGGGAACCTTACCCGTGAGATTGCGCGCCACAAAGGTGGCGGCAAGGGCGCCTGCGGTGATCTGGCCCTCGGCGCCGATGTTCCAAAAGCGCATCTTAAAACAGGGGGCGATGGCCAGCGCGCAGCCCAGAAGGGGAATGGCGATTTTGATGGTCTGTCTGAGATAGACCTTGCTGCCCAAGGAGCCCTTGATCATGGTACCATAGGCCTGGATGGGGTTGTTGCCCGTGATGGCCACAGCAATGCTGCCCAGCAGAAGCGCCAATACGATAGAACCCAGACGGATTGCCCAGGCTGCGGCAGGAGAGATGGAGGTACGTTTCGCCATGCGCAGCAGCGGCGTTTTCACAGCTTCGTTCATGTGGCGTCCTCCTTTCCGCCCACTCGGGTCATGAGCAGGCCGATCTCTTCCTTCGTGGTGGTGCGGGCATCCACAATGCCGCTGAGCTTGCCGCCGCACAGCACCAGGATCCGGTCGCACAGCTCAAGCAGGACGTCCAGATCCTCGCCCACGAAGATGACGGCCACGCCCTTCATCTTCTGTTGGGTCATGAGGTTGTAGATGGTATATGAGGTGTTGATATCCAGGCCGCGGACGGGGTAGGCGGACATCAAAACCGAGGGATTTGAGGCGATCTCCCGGCCAACGAGCACCTTCTGCACGTTGCCGCCGGACATCCGGCGGACAGGGAACTCGGTGCTTGGGGTCACGACCTCCAGATCCTCCCAGATCTTCTTGGCCAGGGCCTGCGGGGTCTTGCGGTCAACAAAGGGCCCCTTGCCCTCCTTCCAGCTTCGGATCATCATATTGCCGGTCATGCCCATGGAGCCGACCAGACCCATGCCCAGCCGGTCTTCAGGCACAAAGCCGAGACTCACGCCGACCTTGTGGATCTGCGTGGGGCTCATGCCCACAAGCTCGTGCTGCTCGCCCTCGATGGAGGTGTATACCACGCTGCCCTCATGGATCGGGCAAAGGCCTGCGATTGCCTCCAAAAGCTGGCGCTGGCCGGAGCCCGCGATGCCGGCAACGCCCAAAATCTCCCCGCCCATGGCGGTGAAGGTGACGTGGTCAAGCTTTTTCACGTGCTCGTGGTCATAGCAGGTCAGATCCTTCACCACAAGCCGCTCTTGCAGGTCGTCATACCGTGGCCGATCGATGTTGAGCGTCACAGCCCGGCCCACCATCATGTCGGTCAAAGCCTGGGGATTGGTCCGGCTGGTTCTGACGGTGCCGATATACTGGCCCTTGCGCAGCACGGCCACCTCGTCAGACAGGGCCATGACCTCGTTGAGCTTGTGGGTGATAATGACGATCGCCTTGTTGTCGTCGCGCATATTGCGCAGGATCGCGAAGAGCTTTTCTGTTTCCTGCGGGGTGAGCACCGCCGTAGGCTCGTCGAGAATGAGAATATCCGCACCGCGGTAGAGAACCTTGACAATTTCTACGGTCTGCTTTTCCGAGACCGACATGTCGTAGACCTTCTTTTCCGGGTCAATGTCAAAGCCGTACTTCTGGCAGATCTCACGGACCCGGGCGTTGGTTTTTTTGATATCCAGCTTACCCTCGTCCTTCAGACCCAACACGATGTTTTGTGCGGCGGTGAACACGTCCACCAGCTTGTAGTGCTGATGGATCATGCCGATCCGGTGGTCGAAGGCATCCTTGGGGCTTCGGATGGAGATGGGCGCTCCGTCGGCCAGGATCTGGCCCTCGTCAGGCAGATAGATGCCTGCAAGCATGTTCATCAGCGTGGTTTTGCCGCTGCCGTTTTCGCCCAAAAGCGAGAGGATCTCTCCGCGTTTGAGCCCCAGACTGATGTTGTCGTTGGCGACCACGCTGCCGAACCGCTTGGTGATGTTTTTTAGCTCAATGGCATATACAGGTTCCAAGGCTGTCATCCTTTCTCGCGCGCTGCGGTTGTTTGCAAAAAGCTTGCTGGTTAGATTTTAGCATAAAACTGTCTTGAAGTAAACCACCCGGGAACAAAAAAACGCGGAACTCGTCAAAACACTTGTTTTCAGAAAGATTTGATGGTATACTGATAAAAACCCCATTCTGCCCCGGCGCGGCTGCGGGCAGCATATCACCTCAAAGAGCAAGGAGGCGGAGCTTTATGAAAAAGATACTGTCCGCACTGCTGTGCGCGGTGCTGCTGTGCGGTATGATCCTGCCCGGAGCGGCAGCGCAGCTCAAATCCGGCAAGACCATGGTGGATCTCACCGGCTCGGTCAAGGCAAGCGCGCTGGAGCAGGCAGACGCCTATTTTGTCCAGGGCAAAGCAGTTCTGGAGCTTGACCGCGCTGTGGAAGCCCGTGAGATCGAGGGCGGCCCGGATGCTGAGCTCACCGTCAAGGGCAAGGAGTCTTTGACGCTCGAGGATCTCACCTGCGGCAGCCTGATCATCGAAGACGGAGTCGTGACCATCACCGGCCGCCTGTTTGTCACCGGGCAGATCACGCTCAAGGGCGGCTCGCTCGAGGTCCAGGGCCGGTTTATGGCAGATTATCTTCTGCTCACCGGCGGCAAGCTGGAGGTCCCGGGCGGGGCAAGACTTTTTGCGGGCATGGCCCAGTCCGGGGGCGAGGCCGTTTTGGGCGCGACCCAGTGCGACGGCAATCTCACCCTCTTCGGCGGCAGCCTCACCGTGACGGACCAAAACGGTACCGCCCTTACGTGCGAGAAAGAGCTTGCCATCGCCGGCGGCAGTCTCACGGTTTGCAGCGGCGAGCAGGCCCAGGACCCCGAGCCCACCGAGCCCACAGACGAAACGGGCGACTATGACCAAACGACCACACTGCCCGTGCAGGTAACCGGCCCCGGCATCCAGGCCCAGACGCTCACCATGATCGGCGGCGAGCTTGACGCGCAGGGCAGCCCCGCCATCCGGGCTGCGCGGCACCTGGCCTTTTACAACCCCGCGGTCATCACCCTGCCGCAAGATGCAAAGATTGTAAAAGCCGCTCAGAGCGCCGATGCGGCCGCATATTACGAGATCCAGGGCGCAGACGGCGCAGCGCAGACCCATGTGACCGCCGCGCTGGATAAAACTGCCTCCCGCTTCACCGACGTGCCCGACAACAGCTATTATCGCATTCCCGTTGCCTGGGCATCCACACAGAAGATCTCCAACGGCACCTCCAAGACCACTTACAGTCCCAGCCAGCCCGTCACCCGGGCGGTGGTGGTAAACTTCCTGTGGAAGTACGCCGGCTCGCCCGAGCCGAAGTCCCTCAAGACCTCCTTCACCGACGTAAAGGAAGACACCTATGCCTACAAGGCCATCTTGTGGGCGGTCGAGAAGGGGATCGTCAAGGGCGTCACTGACACACAGTTCCAGCCGGACGGCAGGTGCAGCCGCGAGCAGACCATTCTGCTCATTCATCGTGCCGCCGGCTCTCCCAAGCCGCAGAGCACGAACTCGCCCTTCACCGACGTAAAGATGAAAACCCTGACCACCGACGCAGTGCTCTGGGCCATCGAAACGGGCGTCACCGTGGGCACCACGCCCACCACCTTCAGCCCCGACGAGGCCTGCACCCGGGCGATGCTCACCACCTTCCTCTACCGGCTCGAGCGCCTTAGCTGGAAGTGATCTATTCATAAGGAACAAGCAACCGTATGTCAACCATAAAAACCAAGTCCAAACCCAAAACAAACCGTCTGACCCTGCCATGGTATCTGGTTTTGCCCATCTACCTGATCCTGAGCGGGTGCATCCTGGTGTTCACGACCGCCCTGCAAAAGGGCGCCGTGCTGCACACCCTGCAAAACTATCTGGCGCAGCCTCTGCTGCTGGCGCTCAATCTGCTTCCGATCCTGGCCGTGCTGGGGCTGCTCTACGCCATCTTCGGCAATATCTTCTATGCCGGCAGCGTGACGTCCTTGCTGTTTCACCTGTTGTCTTTGGTCAACCTCATCAAGATCGAGGGGCGCAAGGACCCGCTGGTCCCTGCGGACTTTGCTCTGATTACCGAGGCGATGGAGGCAACGGAGTCCTATCAGCTCGACCTGCACCTTCCATACCTCGCGGCCATTGTGGCCGTGGCGCTGGCGCTGTTTGTGCTTGGCCTGTTCTTCAAGAGCAAGCCCCGCCCCTGGCAGCGCATCACAGCCGCAGTGCTGGCCGTTCTGGTGATGACAGGCGCCATGATCAAGCTCTACCCGGACCACGCCACGCACGACCGGCTGGTTCACAAAATCGAGGGCCTGTCTCCCAACAATTACCCCCTCGTCTTTGATGAAACCGGCTTTGTTTACAACTTTTTGCACCTGTTCCGGCTCTACGCCGTGGACAAGCCTGCGCAATATGACACAAAGACTGCCGAGTCCTGGGCTTCCGCCGAGACCACGCTGCCGGATGACCGGCTCAGTCCCGATCTGATCTTTATTCAAAGCGAGGCATATTCCGACCTTTTCTCCGCGCCGGATTTCGACTATCCTGAGACGGAAAACCCGCAATACCTGTTTGACCAGGTCGCCTCCGGCCCCCAGGCGCTGCGGGGCGACATCGTGGTCTCCCAGTACGGCGCGGGCACCGACACCACCGAGTTTGACGTCATGACCGGCGTTGAGACCAACCTGCTTTCGCCCACCATGTCCTCGTCGTTCCGGGCAGTGCATAAAAATATGCCCACCCTGGCCCGGACGCTCCTGTCAGATGCCTATGTGGGCTATTTCATGCACCCGGGCGATCGCTGGTTCTACAGCCGCGAGAGCGTTTACAGCTACTTCGGTCTGGACGATCAGACCTACATCGAGGATTTTGCCGGCGAGCAGTGGAAGGGCTGCTTCATCGCCGACGCCGCCTTTGGCCGACGTCTGCGCGCGGATTATGAGGCCCACCTTGCCGAGTCCGACGCCCCCTGGTTTGCCTACACCGTCACCATCCAGAACCACCAGGCTTATCCCTGGAAAAAGTATGCCGTCAAGCCCGAGGACGCGAAGGTCTCGCCCCCGGTCTCTGACGAGACGATGGAGGCCCTGTCCGTCTATGCCGAAGGCGTGCGGGACTCGTCCCAGCTTCTGTGGGATCTGACCGCATATTTTGACGAGCAGACCCGTCCCGTTGTTCTGGTCTTCTGGGGCGACCATCTGCCCAACCTCGGCAGCGGCTTCACCGTCTGGCAGGAGGTCGGCCTGGACATCGGCAACGAGCGCGAGCTGTCCTCCGCGTTGGACACCTACACCACGCCCTTTGTCCTCTGGGCCAACCGGGCCTTCTGCGAGCAGTACGACTTTGCTGCCCGCGTCGCCGCGCTCGAGCTGCCGGAGGATCACCGCATCAGCGACATTTTCCTGGGCGAGCTGGTGTATGAGCTGTGCGCCCGCCAGGGGAGCGACCCATATTTTGACTTCCTCGGCCAGCTTCGGCGCGAGCTTCCTGTAATCAGCAGAGGGCGTTATGCCAAAATGGACGGCACGCTTACCGAGGCGCTGACGGACGCGCAGCAAGCGCTTGTGGACAAGCTCCAATGCTGGGGGTACTACCGCGTGATCGAGCAAAAGATCGACTGAACAAACCGAAAAAGGACCTGTGAGCCGCGCTCACAGGTCCTTTTCTATCAATCGGATCAAGTATCAGTACGCCACGCCCCAGAGGATGGACTTCACGGCCTTTCTGCCGCAGACCGGGCAGACGTCGTCCAGATGCTCCTGCGCAAAGGGCATGCAGCGCGAGGACATGCCGGCTTCCTCTTTCATGCGGATCTCGCAGGCTTCGTCGCCGCACCACATGGTCTTGATAAAGCCGCCGTTGGCCTCCTGCAGGGCTTTGGCCTCGGCAAGGGAGTGGGCCTCGTAGATGTGCTCGTCCAG
>ONCN01000085.1 GCA_900316335.1 uncultured Eubacteriales bacterium
TGGATCCAAGGAGGGGGAAGAAATCGAAATCTTCCCCCTCCTTGGCGTGTCTTTGGTTACTTTCTGCACGAGCAGAAAGTGACGCCCCCGGCAGGGTAAGCAGGTCGCAGGGTTCAGAGCATTACCATTGGGTGGCAGAAGGCCAATACATCCTCAGACCAATCCCAAAACCCGGGGAGCGCACCGAATGGCGCTTCGCGACGGGTCGATGTGGTCATCGACCCCTACGGACTCTGAGGATCGTGGTGCTTCGCCACTACGGGGTGCGTAATTGGCCGTCCGCGATGGAGCTCAACGATAACACAACGCCGATGCAAATTCGTAAGACCCAAACGGGTACGGATTTGCATCGGCGTGTTCTATTGTTTGTTGTTGCCGCGGACGGCCAATGGCTGTCCTCCGGGCTTGATACGGTTACGGAAGAGCGCGGGTATCGTACCCGACCCCTCCGCCGCCTGCGGCGGTCCCCCTCCCCTTAAAAGGGGAGGTTTTGGGGGCGGGTGCGCGTTGCTTTTGGCGATCAGCCGAGGGGGTCGTAGCCGTTGGGGTTGACGGGATCGTCCACGGGGGCGGGGTCTTCGGGATCGTCCACGGGGGTGGGCTCCACGGGGTCGTCCACAGGCGTGGGCTCCACGGGATCGTCCGCGGGGGTGGGCTCGACGGGATCGGGGGTGGGCGTGGGGGTCGGCGTGGGCTCGGTGGGGCGCTCGATCAGGGTGTCACGATAGAGGAAGGTCACGACCTGCGCTCTGGTGCAGCCCTCGCCGGGGGAGAAGGTGGTGCTGGAGGTGCCAATGGTGATGGTGTTTTCCACGGCCCACAGAACGGCGTTGTAGAAGTAGTCGGTTGTCTTGACGTCGCGGAAGGGGTTCTCGGTCGAAGTCGGGGCGGGCTCGCCCTCATACCGGTAGAGGAAGGTCACGATCTGCGCGCGGGTGCAGGTGGCGCCGGGGCTGAACTTGCCGGGGTCGGTGCCCACGGTGATGCCGTGCTCCACGGCCCAGAGGACGGGCTTATAGAAGTAGTCGGACTGCTTCACGTCAGAGAAGGGGTTCTCGGTGGTGGTGGGCTCGGGATTGCCGGCGGCACGCCACAGGAAGGTCACGATCTGGCCGCGGGTGCAGTAGTTGTTGGGGCCGAAGGTGGTTTCGCTGTCGCCCATGGTGATCTTGTTGAACAGGGCCCAGTCGATGGGCATGTGGGCGTAGTGGCCGACGGGGGGCATATCGGTGAACAGCTCGCTGCCGCAGTACTCGGCCTCCTTGGTCTCGCCGCAGCGGGAGCAGGTGTAGCGCGCGGTGCCGTGGGTGTAGCTCCACGAATCGTCGTCTTTGGCGCCCTCAGACAGAACCTCGGTAATGGTCCAGGCGTGGCCAAGGGCGGGGACGGTCTCGCTATAGGAGTAGCCGCACACGGTGCAGGTGATGGTCTTAATGCCGTGGCCGGTGCAGGTGGGCTGCTGGGTGATCGTGCCGCCGTTGTACTTGTGCTGGCCGGTGGCGGGGATCTCTTCGGTGCGGGTGTGGCCGCAGATCCGGCAGGTGTAGGTCTTCACGCCGCTCTGCACGCAGGTGGGCTGCTGGGTGACCTTGCCCTGGTCGTAGTTGTGCCACTCGTGCTTGGAGAACTTGGTAAAGCCCAGATCCTTGATCGAGCGGTCCTTATCGCACAGATAGGCGTTGGTCAGATCCAGGACCTCGGGCAGAAGGGCGTTGAGCAGATCCTTGAGATCGGACCGGTAGTTGCTGTTGCCGGTGAAGCTGGAGAAGTCCAGCTTGGTGTTTTCGGTGTAGGAGCCGGGATAGACCTTCGCGGTGCCCTTGCCGGCGCCGGAATAGTCCAAGTAGGCCTCAAAGGGGGTCTTGACGTTGGAGCGGATGATCAGCGTGCAGTCGAGAACGTCGTTGAAGATGCTCAGCTCGACCTTGTTGTCGTTGGGGTAGAAGAAGATGCCGTAGTAGACGCCGTCGCCCAGGCTTTGACCCACCACATAGCAGTGGTTGTCAGAGTCATAGTCGCCCTCCTTGGCGAGCGCAACGAGCGCGTCGTAGGCCTGCTTGGGCGTGGCGGCGCTGGCGGGCAGCACAAGCATACCCAGCAGCAGGCTCACGCACAGCAGAACTGCAAGAATTCGTTTTGTCATGGTGTATTCTTCCTTTCATAAGTATCTGACAGCGGCAAGGCCGTCTATCGACGTAGATTATTGTAGCACAGGCAGTGGCGAAAAGCAAGCGTTCTTTCGTACTTTTTCGTCCCACCGGATAACCCCGTCTGTTCTATGTAGAGTCAAAAGATCGCAAATCTGTGACAGGATTTGGAGAAAAACTGCCGGTTTCCGGAAACTTTGTCAAATCCATCAAACCGACCCGCATTTTACGCAGAATTTTCGTGAGAAAGTACAACCGCCGGTAGTCATGGGCCGGGGCTTCCCGGCTTTGTCCGGCGGGTTGTTTTGCATTTTGCACAAAATCTGCTTTGAAAGATTGTATAATCGGTCAAATTGACAATTCTGAAAAAGTCTGGTATTATGGAGCAGTAAAAGGCTGGAAACGTTACCGGAAACGATTTCTGGTTTGGAAACGAGGGAAACAGAATGACCATCAAGGATATTGCAGCCCGGTGCGGGGTGTCGGTGAGCACGGTCTCCCGGGCGCTGAACGGCCATCCCGACGTCAGCGCGCAGGTCCGCGAGCAGGTCATGCGGGTGGTCCGCGAGACCCACTACGTCCCCAACTCCAGCGCCCGCGACCTGGTCAGGCAGGACTCTGACGGCGTGGGCCTTGTGGTGCGCGGCGTGGGGAACCAATTCTTCGCGGAGATCCTCAGCCCCATGGAAGAGCGTCTGATCGAGGCGGGCTTCACGCCGGTTTTGCACCAGATCCGCTCCGGCGAGGACGAGCTCAAGGCCGGCGCGGCGCTGGCCAAGTCCAAGCGGCTCAAGGGGCTGATCTTCCTGGGCGGCTGCTTCAACTACGGCCCCGACCAGATCGAGGGGCTGGACGTGCCCTTTGTGTGCTGCACCTATACCAACAGCTTCGGCAGCCTCAGGCGCGACCAGTATTCCTCCGTCACCATCGACGACCGGCAGGCCGGGCGCGACGCGACCGACGCGCTGCTCTCGCTGGGCCACCGGCGCATCGCGGTGCTGCTCGATGAGGTTGGCGACAGCTCCATCAGCGAGCTGCGGTATCTGGGCTATGCCGACGCGCTCTCGGGCGCGGGGATCGAGGTCGATCCCGCTCTGGTGTGCCAGACCGGCGCCTTCGACATGGACAGCGCCTATTGGCGGGTGCGCGAGCTGCTTGCCGCCGGCACAGACTTTACCGCCATCTTCGCCATCTCCGACGCCATGGCCCTTGCGGCCATCCGGGCCTTGTACGAGTCCGGCCGGCGCGTGCCGGAGGACTGCTCGGTGGTGGGCATCGACGGTCTGACCGCCACGCAGTACACCATCCCCATCCTGACCTCGCTGGTTCAGCCCAAGAAGGAGCTGGGCGAGCAGGCCGCCGACATTCTGGTGGAGATGATCCAGGGCCGGGCCGGCAACCGGCAGGTGGTGCTGCCCACAACGCTCAGGCGTGGCGAAAGCGTCCGCGCGTGTTGATTTTCCCATCCTCGGATGTGAAAATATAATGAAAAGAAATTTGAAAGGACGTAAGAAAACACATGAAAAAGATCTTTGCTCTTCTTCTGGTGGCGCTGATGTGCCTGGCGATGTTCGCCGGCTGCGCCAAGACCAACGACGCCGGCAATGGCACCGGTTCCGTCTACTGGCTGAACTTCAAGCCCGAGCTCGACGAGACCCTCCAGGGCCTGGCCAAGACCTACACCGAGAAGACCGGCGTTCCGGTCAAGATCGTCACCGCGGCCTCCGGCACCTACAGCCAGACCCTCACCGCGGAGATGGACAAGTCCACGCCTCCCACCATGTTCGTCATCGGCAACCAGGCCGGCGTGAAGGACTGGGCTGACTACGCTCTGGACCTCACCGGCACCCCCATCGCCAACGAGCTCAACACCGACGCCTACAACCTGTATGACGAGAGCGGCAAGCTGGTCTCCATCGGCTACTGCTACGAGTGCTACGGCATCATCGTCAACCCCGACCTCATCGAGGCTGCCGGCCACACCATGGACGAGATCAAGAACTTCGAGGGTCTGAAGGCCGTTGCCGAAGACATCCATGCCCGCGCTGCCGAGCTGGGCTTTGACGCCTTCTCCTCCTCCGACATGGACGGCTCCTCCTCCTGGCGCTTCACCGGCCACATGGCCAACCTGGAGTACTACTATGAAGAGCGCGACGCCGGCGGCTGGACCGAGTGCCCCGCTTCTCTGACCGGTGCTTACATGGACAACTTCAAGAACCTGTACGACCTGTGCATCAACAACAGCCTGACCGACCCCAAGGATCTGGCCACCGGCGGTCATGACGCAGAAAACGAGTTCAAGACCGGCAAGGCTGCCTTCTTTGTCAACGGCTCCTGGGAGTACGCTGCTGTTTCCGAGACTGTCCCCAATGCGACCATGATCCCCTACTACTGCGGCGTGGCCGGCGAAGAGAAGGCCGGTCTGAACTGCGGCACTGAGAACTGCTGGGCCATCAACGCCAAGGCGTCTGAGGCCGACCAGAAGGCCACCATGGACTTCATGGTTTGGCTGGTGACCGATCCCGAGGCTTCCGCCGAGATGGTCGGCCAGCTCGGCATCATGCCCTACAAGTCTGCTCCGGAGTCCACCAACGGCTTCCTCAACGACGCTGCTGAATACACCGCCAACGGCTGCTACGTCATGGACTGGGCCACCAACTATCAGCCCAACGTCGACGACTACCGCGCCGCTCTGGTCTCTGCTCTGAACCAGTACAACGCCGATCAGTCCGACGCCAACTGGGAAGCGGTCAAGACCGCTTTCGTGGACGGCTGGGCTGTGCAGTACGCTGCTGCCAACGGCTGATTTGCGCACCCTCTGACGCTGCTGCGGGGCGGGCTGATCGCCCGCCCCGCCTTTTCATGTAAATCGTGGGCCGCGCTGCGGCTCTGAGAAACGGAGAGATCACAACATGAAACGAAACCCGCTCCAGCAATTCTGGAAAAACCCCACCCGGCGCTGGTTCTGGCTGTTTTTGGGCCCTGTGGTGGCCGCGTTCATCATCGGCTTTGTCTGGCCCTTTGCCCAGGGCATCTGGCTGAGCCTGTGCAAGTTCAAGACCATCTCCAACGCCACCTTCATCGGCTTCGGCAACTATGCCAAGGCCCTGTCTGACCCCAGCTTTACCCATGCGTTCTGGTATACGGCGCTGTTTGCCATTGTGAGCCTGGTGCTCATCAATGTGCTGGCCTTCGCCGTGGCCTATGCGCTGACCCAGGGCATCAAGGGCAGCAACCTGTTCCGCACGGTCTTCTTCATGCCCAACCTCATCGGCGGCATTGTGCTGGGCTATATCTGGTCGATGATCTTTGACGGCTTTTTGTCCATGTACGGCACCTCCATTTTGATGAAGACCGAATACGGCTTCTGGGGCCTCATCATTCTGATGCTCTGGCAGCAGATCGGCTATATGATGATCATCTATATCGCCGGCTTGCAGGCCGTGCCCGAGGATATGATGGAGGCTGCCAAGATCGACGGCGCCGGCAAGTGGACCACTCTGTTCAAGGTGACCATCCCCAACGTCATGCCCTCGATCACCATCTGCACCTTCCTCAGCCTGACCAACGGCTTCAAGCTCTTTGACCAGAACATGGCCCTGACCGCCGGTCAGCCCTTTATCATCCAGGCCGACGGCACGGTCATCAAGACCACCGAAATGCTGGCTCTGAACATCTACAATACGTTCTATGGCTCCAACTCCGCCTCCCAGGGCGTCGCCCAGGCGAAGGCTGTGTTGTTCTTTATCCTGGTGGCGGGTCTGGGTCTGGCCCAGCTTGCCTACACGCGCAAACGGGAGGTGCAGCAGTAATGAGAAGACAGCAATCCCTTGCCGCCGAGCGGCGGCGTAAAACCGTCATGAGCGTGGTGCTGGCCGTGATCTGCGTGATCTATGTGCTGCCCGTGCTCACGGTGGTGCTCAACTCCTTCAAGCTCAACACCTTTGTCAAGACCGAGACCTTCGCCATCCCCACCAAGGAATCCTGGGCGGGCCTCGGCAACTTCATCAAGGGCATGACCTTCGGCAACTATCCGTTCTGGAAGTCCGTGCTCTACAGCGTGGTCATCACCGTGGCCTCCACGGCGCTCATTCTGATCTTCACCTCCATGGCGGCGTGGTACATTGCACGGGTCAACTCCGTGTTCTGCAAGATCGTGTACTACCTCTGCGTGTTCTCCATGGTGGTCCCCTTCCAGATGGTCATGTTCACCCTGTCCAAAACCGCCGACACCCTGCATCTCAACACCCCCTGGACCATCCCGGTGGTGTATCTGGGCTTCGGCGCGGGCCTTTCGATCTTTATGTTTGTGGGCTTTGTCAAGTCCATCCCGCTGGAGATCGAGGAATCCGCCTCCATCGACGGCTGCGGCCCGCTGCGCACCTATTTCAGCATCGTCTTCCCCATGCTCAAGCCGACGATGATCTCTGTGGGCATCCTTGAGATCATGTGGGTCTGGAACGACTATCTGCTGCCGGTGCTGGTTTTGGACATCAACAAGTACCGCACCATCCCCATCCACATCCAATACCTCAAGGGCAGCTACGGCACCGTGGACCTGGGCGCCACGATGGCGCTGATTTTGCTGTCTATCATCCCGGTCATCGTGTTCTATCTGATCTGCCAGAAGCACATCATCAAGGGCGTGGCGGCCGGCGCCGTCAAGGGGTGATTGTTTGCAAAGATCCAGCGGCATTTTAATGCCTGTTTCCGCGCTGCCCTCCCCCTACGGCATCGGCACGCTGGGCCAGGAAGCCCGCGCGTTTGTGGACTTCCTCGCCCGGGCCGGGCAGCGCTGGTGGCAGATCCTCCCCGTCGGCCCCACGGGTTACGGGGACTCCCCCTATCAGAGCTTTTCCGCCTACGCGGGCAACCCCTATCTCATCGACCTGCAGACCTTGATCGAGTCCGGCCTGCTCACACGCGAGGAGGTGGACGCCGTCTTCTGGGGCGACGATCCGGCGCGCGTGGACTATGCGGCGCTTTTTGCCGGGCGGTTTGATCTGCTCGAGCTTGCCAAGACCCGCGCCTGGGAGCGGGAGCTGCCCAAGATCTGCGAGTTTTATGAGTCCAACCGCCGGTGGCTGGCGGACTATGCCCTGTTTATGGCCGTCAAGCGCCACTTTGGCGGGATCATGTGGACCCAGTGGCCCGACGAGGCCATCCGCCTGCACAAGCAGGAGGCCGTCGAGCACTACCGGGATCTGCTGCGACCGGACGTGGAGCTGTTCGTCTTCATCCAATACCTCTTCTTCACCCAGTGGGAGGCTTTGCGCGGCTACGCTGCCGCAAAGGGCGTCGGCATCATCGGGGATCTGCCCATCTACGTGTCGATGGACTCCTCAGACGTCTGGGCCGAGCCGGAGTATTTCCTGCTTGACGCAGATCGCCGCCCGGAATGGGTGGCCGGCGTGCCGCCCGACGCCTTCTGCGCCGGCGGCCAGCTCTGGGGCAACCCGCTCTATGACTGGGACTACCTCAAAACCCGCGGCTACGACTGGTGGCTTCGGCGCATCGAGGGCGCGTCCAGGCTCTATGACGTGCTGCGCATCGACCACTTCCGCGGCCTTGAGAGCTTCTGGGCCGTCCCCTTCGGCGATCAGGACGCCATGGGCGGCCACTGGGTCAAGGGCCCGGGCATGGACCTGGTGGGCCTGATCCAAAGGACCTTCCCACAGCTTGCCATCATTGCCGAGGATCTTGGCTATCTCACCGACGACGTGCGCAAGCTTCTGGAGGACTCGGGGCTTCCCGGTATGAAGGTGCTGCAGTTTGCCTTCGATTCGCGCGAGCCGGGCAACTATCTGCCCCACACCTACACCGAGAACTCCACCTGCTACACCGGCACGCACGACAACCCGCCCCTCAAGGGCTGGATCGAGGACGCCGCGCCCGCCGACGTGGCAGCCGCGCGCGCGTATCTTGGCATCAAAGAGCAGGACGATCTGAGCTGGGCCATGCTCAAGGCCGGCTATGAGAGCCGCTCGGACCTGTTTGTGGCCCAGATGCAGGACTATTTGGGCCTTGGCATGGAAGCGCGCATGAACGCCCCCGGCACCCTGGGCGGCAACTGGCTCTGGCGCATGACCCCCGGCGCCATCCCCGCCTCCCTCGCCCCCCGCCTCGCCGCCGAAACCGCTGCCTCCCACCGCGCGCAGCCGTTAGAGCATCAAGCCTGGTAGTCTACCCCTCCGCCCCAGTGTGCGCACTGGGGCACCTCCCCTTGGCAGGGGAGGTTGCGCGCGCCCCAAAACCTCCCCTTTTAAGGGGAGGGGGACCGCCCGCAGGCGGTGGAGGGGTGATCCCCCGACAACCTCACGCTACCCCCAATACGTTACCACCATCCGGAAGAGAGGCCTCCCATGGCGCACAAGAACAATCCAGAGCTGACCTGGAACGCACGACAGCTCCGAAAGAACATGACGCCGGAGGAGCGCACCCTCTGGTATCAGTATTTGCGGACCTATCCCTTGAAGTTCTACCGACAGCGGGTAATCGGGCACTTTATCGCAGATTTCTACTGCGCACCGGCAAAGCTTGTCATTGAACTCGACGGATCCCAGCACTTCGAGGCCGAGGGATTGGCCTATGACAAGATGCGGACGGAATACCTGGAAGAATATGGCTTGACAGTCCTTCGCGTACCGAATAATGAGGTACGAAAAAACCTCCGCGGCGTCTGCGAGTATATCGACTGGTTGGTAAACAAGCAAATGCAGCGTTGAGCGCCTCCAAAACCTCCCCTTAGCAGGGGAGGTTGAGACGCGCTCCCCAAAACCTCCCCTTTTAAGGGGAGGGGGACCGCCCGCAGGCGGTGGAGGGGTCTGGTTGGACGACCGCGCGCTACGGAAAAAGCAGCAAACCCGGACAACGACCGCGCGCTGCCGTAAGAGCATCAAGCCCGGAGAACAACTGTGCACCGCCGTTAGAGCTGCAAGCCCGGTAGTCTACCCCTCCGCCCCAGTGTGCGCACTGGGGCACCTCCCCTTAGCAGGGGAGGTCAAGACGGGCCAAAAAGTTTGAAATGGGCGAATTTTTCGGTTGCATTTTCGGTAGGGGTGTGCTATAATAATTTGGCAAACGAGATATGGGCCTTTAGCTCAGCTGGGAGAGCGCCAGGTTCGCAATCTGGAGGTCAGGGGTTCGATCCCCCTAAGGTCCACCAAAGCAAAAA
>ONCN01000035.1 GCA_900316335.1 uncultured Eubacteriales bacterium
GGTGGGATAGTCGTTGCCGAAGATGGTGAGCTTTTCAAGCTGGCCTGCTGCCACACGAGCCACATAGGGCATCAGATTGTTGGGGATGCCGTTGGGATCGTCGCCCAGAAGACCCGAGGGATGCGCGCCGATGGGGTTGAAGTAGCGCAGCAGCACCGCGCTGAAGGCGGGGTTGGCTGCACAGTAGTCGCGCAGGATCTGCTCGATCATCACCTTGGTCCAGCCGTAGGGGTTGGTCGCAGAGGTGTCCATGTCTTCGGTGTAAGGGCTCTGGTTCTTGGGGCCGTAGACCGTGGCGGAGGAGGAGAAGACAAAACGCTGCACGCCATGCCGCTCCATGGTCTCCAAAAGGGTCAGGGTAGAGTCGAGATTGTTCCGGTAATACCGAAGGGGAATGGCACAGCTTTCACCCACAGCCTTCAGGCCGGCAAAGTGGATGACGGCGTCAATGGTGTTTTCCGCAAAAACCTGCTCTAAAGCCGAGCCGTCGCAAACGTCGATGGCATAGACCTTGGGCGCCTTGCCGGTAATCTGTTCAATGCGGTTGGGCACGTCGCGGTCTGCATTATAGAAGTTGTCGGCAATCACGACGTCATAGCCTTTTTGCAGCAGCTCCACACAGGTATGGCTGCCGATATAGCCCGCGCCGCCGGTCACTAAGATGGTCATAAGCTAGTCCTCCATGTAGTTTGATTGATGAGTATAGTTTACTAGCAAAGCCCGGGAAAGTCAAGACAGAGTTCTGCCGCACAGCCGCGAATACCCGAGCAAAGCGCAGAATGATTTGTGCAATCAGCAGAATGTTTACACGAAAATATGTGCATATTATACAAAGATTTGCTTTGGGATTGACAACGGGCTCCCAGTGTGCTAAAATCCTGTCAAACCGTTGAGGAAGAGTGAGTAAGCCAAACATCCCTTCTTTCAGAGAGCCGCCGATGGTGGAAGCGCGGCAGAAGGCCTTGGCCCAATGGACTTCTGAGGGCGAGCGGAAACGGGGTATCCCGGAGTATGTGAGACGGAGCAGACCCTCCGTGATCAAAGGTCAGCGTATGTTGGTACGCGCAAAGTGGGCGTGAAGGATCACGTCAAGCCGGGTGGCACCGCAGGATAATTTCCTGTCCCAGCATCTTTGGATGCGGGACAGGTTTTTTTATTTTAAAGAAAGGAAGTCAGAGCCATGAAACAGATCCCTTACAAAATCTATCTGGAAGAATCGGAGATGCCCAAGTACTGGTACAATCTGCGTGCGGATATGAAGACGAAGCCTGCGCCGCTTTTGAACCCCGCGACCGGAGCGCCAATGACGGCGCAGGAGCTTGGTGGTGTGTTCTGCGAGGAGCTTGTGCGCCAGGAGCTGGACGACACCACACCGTTCCTGGAGATCCCGGAGGAGATCCGCGGCTTTTATAAGATGTACCGGCCCTCGCCTCTGGTACGGGCTTACTGCCTGGAAGAAAAGCTTCAGACCCCCGCAAAGATCTACTATAAGTTCGAGGGCAACAACACCTCCGGCAGCCATAAGCTGAACTCCGCTATTGCCCAGGCCTATTACGCCAAAATGCAAGGGCTCAAGGGCGTTACGACCGAAACCGGCGCGGGCCAGTGGGGCACGGCTTTGAGTATGGCCTGCTCGTATTTCGGGCTGGACTGCAAGGTTTTTATGGTCAAAGTCAGCTATGAGCAAAAGCCATTCCGCCGTGAGGTCATGCGCACCTACGGCGCAACTGTGACGCCGTCGCCGTCTATGACCACAGAGGTCGGCCGCCGCATCCTGGAGGCGCATCCCGGAACCACAGGCTCCCTGGGCTGCGCGATCTCCGAGGCTGTCGAGGCCGCGACGACCAACCCGGGCTACCGCTACGTTCTGGGCTCTGTGCTGAACCAGGTGCTGCTCCACCAGTCGGTCATCGGCCTTGAGACGAAGGCAGCGTTGGATAAGTATGAAATCAAACCGGACGTGATCATCGGCTGCGCGGGCGGCGGCTCCAATCTCGGCGGCCTGATCGCGCCCTTTATGCGCCAGAAGCTGCGCGGCGAAGCGGACTACCGCATCGTGGCCGTCGAGCCGGCCTCCTGTCCCAGCTTCACCCGCGGCATTTTTGCCTATGATTTTTGCGACACCGGCATGATCTGCCCCCTGGCAAAGATGTACACGCTCGGCTCTGATTTTATCCCGGCGCCGAACCACGCGGGCGGGCTTCGCTTCCACGGCATGAGCACCACGCTGTCACAGCTTTATCACGACGGATATATGGAGGCCGTCGCTGTGCCTCAGGTCGAGGTCTTCCAGGCTGCGGAGCAGTTTGCCAGGGTAGAAGGCATTTTACCCGCGCCGGAGAGCGCACATGCCATCAAAGTGGCAATCGATGAGGCCGAGCGGTGTAAACAGACCGGCGAGGAGAAGACCATTGTCTTCGGTCTGACCGGAACCGGGTATTTTGACCTTGTTGCTTATGAGAAATTCCATGACGGAAAGATGACGGACTATATTCCCACCGACGACGATCTGGCACGCAGCCTGAGCAAGCTGCCGAAGCTCAGATAATGCAAAATGCAGCAAAAACGCGCATCCCGGAGAAAAACGGGGTGCGCGTTTTTTGTGTCTGCATGATTGGTTTATGCTTCCTCGGGCATCACGATGGCGATATGCACGTCGTCGAGCTGCTTCTGATCCACAACGGTGGGGGCGTCCATCATGACGTCCTGCGCCTTCTGGTTCATGGGGAAGGTGATGACCTCGCGGATGCTCTCCTCGCCGGTGAGCAGCATGATCATGCGATCCACACCGGGGGCAGCGCCTGCATGAGGGGGTGCGCCGTAGGTAAAGGCGTTGTACATGGCGGGGAACTTGGCCTTGACCTCGGCCTCGCCCAGACGGACCAGCTCAAATGCCTTGACCATGATCTCGGGGTCATGGTTTCTCACTGCGCCGGAGGCGGACTCATAGCCGTTGATGACAAGGTCATACTGGAAGGCCGTGATCGACAGCGGATCCACCTCGCCGCGCTCGGCCTTTTCCAAAATCTCCAGACCGCCGTTGGGCATGGAGAACGGGTTGTGGCAGAACTCGAGCTCGCCGCTCTCTTCGCCGATCTCATACATCGGGAAGTCCACGATCCAGCAGAGCTGATACTGCTCCTTGTCCATATGGGCAGGGCACAGCGCGCCAAGCTTGACGCGAAGCACGCCTGCGGTCTTCTGCGCGACGACCTTCTTGCCGGCGGTCAGGCCAACAAAGCAGTTGGGCATAAGACCCAGCGCGGAGACGACCTGCTCCTTCACCGGCTGGATAAACTTGGCGATGCCGCCGACAATCTCGCCGGCCTCGTCCACGCGGAACCAATAGGGCTTCTGCCCGGCCTGTACCTCAACGTCGGCGCAGAGCTTGTCGATCTGCTTGCGGGTGGCGCTGAAATCGGTGACCACAACTGCCTTGACCACGTTGTTTTCAAACGGGCCGAAGCCGATAGAGCCAAGAAGCTCAGTTGCGTCGGTGATCTCCAGGTCGATGCGCAGATCAGGCTTGTCGGTGCCGTATTTTTCCATCGCGTCGTTAAAGCGGATGCGGCGGAAGGGCGCGGGCGTGACGCGATCATAGATGCCGAACTCCCGGAACACGGGCTCGATCACAGTCTCCAACACGCCGAGCACGTCGTCCTGGTTGGCAAAGGCCATCTCCATATCCATCTGGTAGAACTCGCCGGGGGTACGGTCGCCTCTGGCGTCCTCATCACGGAAGCAGGGGGCAATCTGGAAATAACGGTCAAAGCCGGCGGTCATCAGAAGCTGCTTGAACTGCTGCGGCGCCTGCGGCAGCGCGTAGAACTTGCCAGGGTGCTTGCGGGCGGGGACCAGATAGTCGCGCGCACCCTCGGGGGAGGAGGCGGTGAGGATGGGGGTGGTCATCTCCAGGAAGCCCAGCTCGGTCATGCGGCGGCGGAGCTCCGCCACCACCTGGCAGCGAAGGATGATATTCTTCTTCACAGCGGGGTTGCGCAGATCCAGATAGCGGTATTTGAGTCTGGTATCCTCGGCGGCCTCGCGGCTGCGGTTGATTTCAAACGGAAGCTCGTTGTGCAGGCAGCGACCCAGCACCTCGATCTTGGAGGGGACGATCTCGATCTCACCGGTGGGAAGCTTGGCGTTTTTGGAGTCGCGCTCCCGCACGACGCCTTCCACGGCAATGGTGGTTTCCTTGTTGAGCGGCTTGATGACGTTCATCATCTGCTCGGTGTCAACTACCACCTGCGTGGTGCCGTAAAAGTCGCGGACCACGACAAAGGCGAAGTTCTGGCCGACGATGCGGACGTTTTCCATCCAGCCGACGATGCGGACCTGCTTGCCCGCGTCAGAGAGCCGCAGCTCCCCGCAGTTGTGGGTTCTGTTTTGGGTCATAGTTAGTTACCTCTTTATCTGTGGACTGAATACTCAGTCTGTTTTTCAGCCTTGGATCAGCTTGGCGTTATTGCGGATGCGAAGGTCCTCCAAAATCACGTTGGCGGCCTCGGTGCCGGACAAAAGCTCCTGCTGGCCGGTTGTCATGTTTTTCAAAGAAATCTTGTGCGCGTTGATCTCATCCTCGCCAAGGAAGGCCACGAAGGGGATGCCAAGCTTGTCGGCATAGCTCATCTTGGCCTTGAACTTCTTCTGCTCGGTGTAGATCTGCGCGCGGATGCCGCAGCCGCGGAAGAACGTGGCGACCTCGGCAGCGGCGGTGACGTCTGCCGTCATGGGCAGGATCAGAACCTCTGCAGGCGCGGTGTTCATGGCGGAGGACAGAAGCTTTTGCTCCTGCAGGACGTAGAACAGTCTGGTCACGCCGATGGAGATGCCGACGCCCGGGAGCTGCCGGTCGGTGTAGTACTCGGCAAGGTTGTCATACCGTCCGCCCGAGCAGATGGAGCCGATCTCGGGGTGATCGAGCATCACGGTTTCATACACGGTGCCGGTGTAGTAATCCAGCCCGCGGGCGATGGTGAGATCCACCGCGAAGTGTGTCTGCGGCACGCCGAAGGCGGCAAGATACTTTGTCACCGTGGCAAGCTCCTCCAGGCCGGTGTCAAACAGCTCGTTTTGGCCGCGATAGCCTTCGAGCGCGGACAGGACCTCGGCGTTGGTGCCTTGAATGCCGATAAAGCGGAGAATCTCGTCTGCCTGCGCGCAAGACAGGCCCACGTCGTCGATCAAAATCTCGCGGACCTTGTCCGGGCCGATCTTGTCGAGCTTGTCCACCGTGCGCATGATCTCGCCTGCCTTTTCGGACAGGTCCAGCATGGCATAGAAGCCGCTCAGGATCTTGCGGTTGTTCACACGGATCTGGAAGCGGTCAAGCCCCAGACGGATGAAGGTGGTGTAGATGACCGAGGGGATCTCGGCCTCGTTTGCGATATCCAGCTTGCCGTCGCCAATGATGTCGATATCGGCCTGGTAGAATTCGCGGAAGCGGCCGCGCTGGGCGCGTTCGCCCCGGTAGACCTTGCCGATCTGATACCGGCGGAAGGGGAAGCTCAGCTCGCCCGCGTGCAGTGCAACGTACTTTGCCAGCGGAACCGTCAGATCAAAGCGCAGGGCCAGATCTGCGTCGCCCTTTTGGAAGCGGTAAATCTGTTTTTCCGTCTCGCCGCCGCCCTTTGCCAATAAGATCTCGGCGGACTCGATCAAAGGCGTGTCCAGCGGGGTAAAGCCATAGAGACTGTAGGTTTCACGCAGAGTCTGCAAAAAGCGCTCCATCTGGATCTGCGGGGCGGGCAGCAGCTCCATAAAGCCGGACAGGGTGCGTGGCTTGATTTTTTCCATTATACGGTTTCCTCCAATTCCGGTAAGGTCAAAAAATAGTCGTGATAGGGCATCAAAAAGTCGAAGCCCTCGCTGACGACGCGGCCCAGGTCTTCGGAAAAGCCCAGCGCGTCGTGCTCATGCTGGCAGATAAAGCCAAGGTATTTCCGGTCCACCCAATCCTGCAAAAGTGGCGTGGTCAGCATCTTGTGCTTTTTGTAGGGTTCTCCGTCCAGCGTGAAGGTGTCCTGGCGGTGAAAACGCCGGGCGAGCTTTTCAGCCGGCGCGGGGTCTTTTGCGACCTGCGCGCGAAAGCGGTCCATCAGCACGTTGTGCGACGACCAGAACCCGAGCCCGTAGTGGTAGCCCTCCGGGAAAAAGCTGAAGTAAAAGGCAGGCGCGCCGTCTTCCTTTTGATCGGCAAAGAGCGTGAACCACAGATGGTCGTTCATGGGGCCGCGCCCGTACAGACGCCGCGCGTCCCGGTAGATCCGGGAGATATGCAGATGCCAGCTATGCTTCGGAAAGGTGTCGGCCACATGGTCATACAGGCTGTTTGCCAGCGCCTTTGTGGGGCGGAGCATCAGCGCTTCATATTCGCCCTTGTGCGCCTGGAACCACTCGCGGCTGTTGTTGAGCCGAAGCGACCAGAGAAAGTCAACGGTTTGTTCGGAATACGTTTCCATAATTGTCTCAAAAAAGACAGCTCCCATCCCGGTCCGGGGACGAGAGCCGGTCTTGTTCCTTCTTGTATTATCTTCTGTGGCGGATGAGCTCGCGCCAATCCAGATCGCCGCGCTGCAAACCCAAAATCAGCATTTCGGCCGTGGCAAGATTGGTGGCCACCGGAATGTTGTGGGCGTCGCAAAGCAGCAGGGTGCGCAGGGTGTATTGGTTGTCCCAGGGGTCTTTGCTGTTGGGATCGGTGAACATCAAAACCAGATCGATCTCGTTATAGGCAATGCGGGCGTCCACCTGCTGGTGGCCGCCTTGATTGTGCGCCAAAAACAGGTTGATGGGCAGACCTGTGGCCTCGGCCACCAGACGGCCCGTGGTTGCGGTCGCAGAAAGGTTGTGCTTTGCAAGGATGCTTTTATATGCGGTGCAAAACTGCACCATAAGCTCTTTTTTCTTGTCGTGAGCCATAATTGTGATATTCAAAGAAATGCCTCCTTTCCTGAACGGAATCAAGCGGAGCTACCGCAGACGAAGCAGCGGAACCTTTTTTCCGCACAGCCTGCGGGCGATATGCAGACAAGCCAGAGCGGCGCCCTGGTCAGTGTAAAGTACAAGGGGCGTGTTCCCTGCGGCGGCGAAGACCACGTTGTCGTCTTCGGGAATGATGCCGATCAAGGAAAGGCCGACGTCGTCCATCATGTCGTCAACCGTCAGCCGCATCTTACGGAACATCCGACCCTGGATCCGGTTGACCACCAGCTTGACGTCGGTTTTGCCCATAAGACTGAGCTGCTCGGTGACGCTTGAGGCGTCGCGCATTGAGGCAGGATCGGGCGTCGCAACGACCAGGATACGGTCTGCAAAGACCGTGGCAAGCTGGAAGCCGTCGCCAAGACCCGCCTGCGTGTCGATCACGCAGAAGTCAAACCGCGCGCGCACAGCCTGCAGCATCTGCCCGAAGGCCTGAAACGAGATGGCCTCAGGCCGGTCGATCACAGGTGCGGTGAGCAGATACAGGCCGTCGATCTGCGGGTGAGGGGTGGCGTCGTCGAGCGTGTAGCGCCGGGCGAGCACGTCGGCAAAGGAGATGGGCGCCATATCCGCCATGCCAAGGGAGATATCCAGATTGCGCAGGCCCACGTCGGCGTCGATGCACAGGACCTTATATCCCTCCGCTGCCAGGCAACAGGAGATGGCCGCGCTGACTGTGGTTTTGCCCGTGCCTCCTTTTCCGGAGGTCACAGCGATGACTTGTCCCATATCCAGGCCGTCCTTTCCCGTAAATGACAATTACACTCTTATATTATATCCCAATGCGGTCGGAATTTCAACAGCTTTTTCGCGGAATATTTTTGGGCGCGGCACATATATTTGAACATACCCGTATCTCAGGAGGAAAAGCCATGAACCAAACCATACGGCAGGGAGCCGAGCAGACGCAGCCGGAGCACAAACTGAGCCTTGCTGCGCGAAGAGAGCTTACGGTGAGCGCAGTCCAGGAGGTTTTGCGTCTGGAGGAAGACCAGGTGGTGCTCAAAACCGCGCAGGGGCTTCTGGTCATCCGTGGCAGGGATCTGAGTCTGGTGCAGATGGCGCCAAAGGGGGATCTGACCGTGTTGCGCGGACAGATCCAGAGCTTGAGCTATGAGACCGCTGTGACCGGCGGCTTTTTCAAGCGGCTGTTCGGCTGATGGAGCTGCCGATCAGCCGGCAGCTTGCCGAGCTTGCCTGGGCCCTGCTCCTTGGCGGGGGACTGGGGCTTTATTATGATCTGCTGCGCGCGCTCCGGCGGCGGGCTAAAAAGCTCACGCATGTGCTGGATCTTCACTTCTGCCTTGTGCTTCTTCTGTGCCTGCTCGCCTTTACGCTCTATGGCGGCGGCGGGTATTTTCGCATCTTCCACGCAGCGGGCGTCGCGCTTGGCGCTGTGACATACTTTTTGAGCCTGAGCAGGCTGATGCTTCCGTTCTTTTCCGGGGTACTGCGCCTGTGCCTGCTGCCGGTTGCGTGGGGCCGGCGCGCGATGCGCGCGGGATTGAAAATTTTTGTGAAAATTTGTAAAAAAGCAGTTGCATTTGGCAAAAAAACTGGTATTATATATAGTGATAAGAAAATTCGGGCGCTATCTGCTCCGAAAGGGGGGTTGCCGCGTGCAGTTCAAAAAGACGTCTCTTCTGACCAAGCTGCTCATTCTCGTTTTGGGCATTTACGCCGTCATCACGCTGGTAAATCTCCAGGGCCGCATCAACCAGACCCGCGCCGAAGAGCGCCGTCTGCAGCAAGAGGTGGCCTACGCCGAGCAGGAGCATCTGGCCCTGGAAGAAGCCATCGACGAGCTTGGTACTGACAAGAGCATCATCAAGATCGCCAGAGAGCGTCTTGGTATGGTGGCCGACGGCGAGATCGTCTTCTTCGACAGTGACGACTGAGCCCATCTTTGCAAGCACTCAAAAAGCGCGCCGTGTGCGCGCTTTTTTCTGTACGGAGGATCAAATGGAGCACGTACTCATTACCGGCGGCAGCCGGGGCATCGGGGCGGCTACGGTGCGGCTGTTTGCCGCGCGGGGCTTCCGGGTCAGTTTTTTCTATTGCCAAAGCCAACAGGCCGCCGCTGCGCTTGCCGCCGAAACGGGGGCGACTGCCGTCTGCTGCGACGTGGCCGACGAGTCTGCGGTTACAAAAGCGATTGATGCGCTTCCCGCGGTGGATATTCTGATCAACAATGCCGCCATTTCCCACGTGGGACTGATCAGCCAGATCTCGCCCGAGCACTGGGACCGGCTGTTTGACGTCAACGTCAAGGGGATCTATTATACCGTTCGTGCCGTTTTGCCGGCGATGCTGCGCCGTCAGGCAGGCTGCATCGTAAATGTGGCCTCCATGTGGGGCCAGACCGGGGCGAGCTGCGAGGCGGCCTATTCCGCCACCAAGGGGGCCGTGATCGCATTGAGCAAGGCGCTTGCACAGGAGCTTGCACCCTCCGGGATCCGTGTGAACGCCGTTTCGCCAGGTGTGATCGCCACAGATATGAACGCGCATCTGAGCGCCGAGGAGCTTCGGGACCTGGCCGAGCAGACGCCGCTTGGGCGCATCGGTCGGCCCGAGGAGGTTGCAGAGGCCATTTTCTATCTGGCCCGTGCAAGCTTTGTCACAGGGCAGAACCTTGCCGTCAACGGCGGGTTTGTCATTTGAATTGTTGTCTGCGTTCTGCAGCCGCCCTCCGGCGGCTGCATTTTGTATCTGCTACGCTTGTATCGCCGGGTTTTTCTTGACTTTTCCGGTAGTTTCGGGTATGATAAACACAATATAGTGGGTAGTATTGCCACATTACAATACAAATTGTTGTGAGGAACCATATGAGCAAGAAAAAACAGGAATACGGCAACGAGAGCATTCAGGTCCTGGAAGGGGAGGACCGGGTCAGAAAGCGCCCGGCGGTCATTTTCGGATCGGACGGCCTTGACGGCTGCGAGCACGCCGTGTTTGAGATCGTTTCCAACGCCATCGACGAGGCCAGAGAGAAGCACGGCGATCTGATCATTGTCACGCGCTATGCCGACCGCTCCGTTGAGGTGGAGGATTTCGGCCGCGGCTGCCCGGTGGACTGGAACGAGAGCGTGGGCCGCTACAACTGGGAGCTGGTCTTCTGCGAGATGTACGCCGGCGGCAAATACAACAACAACCAGAGCTCCGGCAACTATGAATACAGCCTGGGTCTCAACGGCCTTGGCACCTGCGCGACGCAGTATGCCTCGGAATACTTTGACGCCGTGATCCACCGCGACGGCTTCAAGTACACCCTGCACTTCAAAAAAGGCCGCATCAGCGGCAAAATGCTCAAAGAGCCCACCGACCGGAAAAAGACCGGCTCTTTGTTCCACTGGAAGCCAGATCTCGAGGTCTTCACCGACATCGACATCCCGGTGGAGTATTACACCGATATGCTCAAGCGCCAGGCCGTGGTAAACGCCGGCGTGACCTTCCGCTTCCGCAACCAGGTCGGCGCAAAGTTTGAGACCACCGAATACCGCTATGAAAACGGCATTCTGGACTATATCAACGAGATCACCGCCGCGGAAAACAGCACGCCCATCACCATGCCGCAGTATTGGGAGGCCGAACGCGTCGGCCGCGACCGCGCCGACATGGACGACTATAAGGTCAAAATCACGGCGGCCCTGTGCTTTGCCAAGCAGGGCGGCCACATTGAGTATTACCACAACTCCTCCTGGCTGGAATACGGCGGCGCGCCGGAAAAGGCGGTTAAGAACGCATTTGTCTATGCCATTGACGCCTATCTCAAGCAGGAGAACAAATACACCAAAAACGAAAGCAAGATCACCTACCAGGACGTGAGCGACTGCCTGGTTCTTGTGACCAACTGCTTCTCCACCAAGACCTCCTACGAAAACCAGACCAAAAAGGCCATCACAAACAAGTTCATCCAGGACGCCATGGTTGAGTTCTTCCGCAGCCGCCTGCAGGTCTATTTCATTGAGAACAAGCAGGAGGCCGAGATGATCGCGGCCCAGGTGCTGGTGAACAAGCGCAGCCGCGAGACCGCCGAAAAAGCGCGCCTTACCATCAAAAAGAAGCTTTCGGGCAGCCTGGATATTGCAAACCGTGTGCAAAAGTTTGTAGACTGCCGCTCGAAGGATCCCAATGTGCGCGAGCTGTATATCGTTGAGGGCGACTCCGCTTTGGGCTCTGTCAAGCTTGGCCGCGACTCTGAGTTCCAGGGCATTATGCCTGTGCGCGGCAAGATCCTCAACTGCCTCAAGGCCGACTACGGCAAGATCTTCAAAAGCGAGATCATCACCGATCTGCTCCGGGTTTTGGGCTGCGGCGTAGAGGTCAAGGAAAAGCGCGTCAAGGATCTGGCGGAGTTTGATCTTGCCAGCCTCCGATGGAACAAGATCGTCATCTGCACCGACGCAGACTACGACGGCTATCAGATCCGCACGCTCATTCTCACCATGCTCTATCGCCTGGTGCCCACGCTGATCCGCGAGGGCTACGTGTATATCGCCGAGTCGCCGCTTTTTGAGATCAACTGCAAGGACAAAACCTGGTTTGCCTACAACGAGCAGGAGAAGGCGGAGATCCTCTCCCAGCTTGAGGGCAAGAAGGTCACGATCCAGCGCTCCAAGGGCCTGGGCGAAAACGAGCCCGAGATGATGTGGATGACCACCATGAATCCACAGACCAGACGGCTGATCAAGGTCATGCCGGAGGATGCGCAGCGCACCTCGATCTACTTTGATATGCTCCTGGGGGACAATCTCCAGGCCAGAAAGGACTATATCGCGGACAACGGGTATAAATACCTGGAGCTTGCGGATATTTCATAAGGATATCTACTATGGCTAAGAAGAAAAAAGACGAGTCTGTCAAAAAGTTTGAAGATCCCAATGTGGTTGGTCTGCATGGCGAGGTGATGGAGCAGGGCATCTGCGACACGCTCGAGCTCAACTATATGCCCTACGCTATGAGCGTCATCGTCTCGCGCGCCATCCCGGAGATCGACGGCTTCAAGCCCTCGCACCGCAAGCTCTTGTACACCATGTACAAGATGGGCTTACTCAACGGCGGGCGGACCAAATCCGCAAACATCGTGGGCTCCACCATGAAGCTCAACCCGCACGGCGACGCCGCCATTTACGAGACCATGGTGCGCCTGAGCCGCGGCAACGGCGCGCTGCTGCACCCCTTTGTAGACTCCAAGGGAAACTTCGGCAAGGTCTATTCGCGGGATATGGCCTATGCTGCGCCGCGATACACCGAGGCAAAGCTGGACCCCATCTGCCAGGAGCTGTTCCGTGATATCGACTTTGACACCGTGGACATGGTGGACAACTACGACGGCACCATGCTTGAGCCGACGCTTCTGCCTACCACGTTCCCCAATGTGCTGGTGTCGAACAACAACGGCATTGCCGTCGGCATGGCAAGCAACATCTGCGGCTTCAATCTGCGCGAGGTCTGCCAGACCACCGCGGCCTTTATCCGCGATCCCAGGTGCGATCTTTTGTCCACGCTTCCCGCGCCCGATTTCCCCACCGGCGGCGAGATCCTCTACGATCCCACGCAGATGCACGAGATCTATCGCTCCGGCCGCGGCTCGGTGAAGGTCCGGGCCAGGTGGCGCTACGTCAAGGAGGGCAATCTCATCGAGATCTATGAGATCCCCTATACCGCCACCACCGAGGCCATCATCGACAAGGTGGCCGAGCTCATCAAATCCGGCAAGGTGCGCGAGATCAACGATATGCGCGACGAGACGGATCTGTCCGGCTTAAAGCTCACAATTGACCTCAAGCGCGGCGTGGACCCGGACAAGCTGATGCAAAAGCTCTTCCGGCACACCCCGCTGCAAGACAGCTTTGCCTGCAACTTCAACATTCTGATCGCCGGCATGCCGCGCGTGCTCGGTGTGCGCGAGATTTTGGAGGAGTGGGTCGCCTGGCGTACCGATGGCATCCGCCGCCGGACGTATTACCAACTGCAAAAGAAGCGCGACAAGCTTCATCTGCTCAAGGGCCTGGGCAAGATCCTTCTGGATATCGACAAGGCCATCCGCATCATCCGCGAAACAGAGTCCGACGCAGAGGTCATTCCCAACCTGATGATCGGCTTTGGCATCGACGAGATCCAGGCAAACTACGTTGCCGAGATCAAGCTGCGAAACATCAACAAGGAATACATCCTCAAGCGGATCAGCGAGACCGAAGAGCTGGAAAAAGAGATCGAGGACCTGGAAAAGATCCTCAAAAGCGACGCGCGCGTGAAAACCATCATCGTCAAGGAGCTTGAGCAGGTCGCCAAAAAGTACGGTCAGGACCGCCGCACGGGGCTGATCTACGACCACGAGATCTACGAAGAAGAGGAAGCCGAGCCCGTGCCGGACTATCCTGTGACGATTTTTGTCTCCAAAGAGGGCTATTTCAAAAAGATCACACCGCAATCGCTGCGTATGTCCGGCGAGCAGAAGTTCAAAGAGGGCGACAGCCTGGCCTTCAGCGCGGAGGCGACAAACCAGTCTGAGATCATGGTGTTCACCGACCGGTTCCAGGTCTACAAGGCCCGCTGCGACGCGTTTGCAGACAGCAAGGCCTCTGTTTTGGGCGACTATCTGCCCCAGAAGCTCGGCATGGACGAGGGCGAGACCGTCGCCTGTGTGTGCCTTCCGGGCGACTATACCGGCTTTATGCTCTTCTGCTTTGAAAACGGCAAGATCGCCAAGGTGGATCTTGCCGCCTACGCCACCAAGTCCAACCGAAAGAAGCTGACCGGCGCATACAGTGACAAGAGCCCGGTCAAGGCAATTTTGCTTTGCCGCGCCGAGTGCCAGCTTGCCGTTTACTCTACCGAGGGACGGGCGCTTATCTGCTCCACGGCGCAGCTCACCCCCAAGACCAGCCGCTCGACCCAGGGCGTTGCGGTGATGACGCTCAGAAAGAAAGCGCTGCTGGACCGCGTTGTGCTGCTTGAAGACGCCGGCATCGTGAACCAAAGCCGCTACCGCGCCAAGACCCTGCCCGCCGCCGGCGCGCTTTTAAAGGACGAAGACCGCGACGACAAGCAGATGTCGCTGATCTGACAAAAAGGAGGTGCCCTGCATGAAGCGGATCTGGCTGATCCTTGCGGTCTTGAGTCTGGTGCTGCTTTGCGCCTGCGACAGGCTTTTGCCCAAGGATGATCTGTCTGTTGCCGAGCATGACGACCCCTTTGCCTACAAAGAAGAGACCCAATCCTCCGAGCCGGAGGAGGAGACCGAGCCGCCGCTGCCCAGCGCCGGGAACTACTACGCCATGCGCTCGATTTTGCAGGACTTTGTGAACCAGGGCGTGGAGCACGGTCAGTTTCTGCTGGAGCACTATGACGGGGACGTGGACCAGGATCTTCGCCGCGTGGTCAAATATCTGACCAAGGAGGATCCCGTCGTCGCCTACGCCACAGACTATCTCTACTGTGAGCGCTATCCCTATCACGAGGGCTGGCTGGTATCGGTGGACGCCATCTTCCGCCGCTCGGTGTCTGAGATCCAATCCATCATACCCGTGCGCGGCAACGAGGCCGCCATGGAAAAGCTCCTGGACGCCATGACGCAGCTTCAGGGCTCCATGACCCTTCGCATCTCGGGGTATCTGCAGGAGGATCTTTCGGAAAAGCTGCTTGCCTACTGCATGGAGCACCCCGAGACCATGGTGGAGATCCCACAGATCGCCGTTTCCGTCTATCCCGACTCCGGCAACGTCCGCGTGGTGGAGGTCCACTTCACCTTCGACCAGGACCGTGAGACCATTCGCACCATGCGGCAGGAGAGCAACAATATCCTCGATTCCGCCTATAACTTCATCCGCTACGCGCCGACGCCGCAGGAAAAGCTCTCCATGCTCAACGAGTATCTCACCGGCCGCTTCCCGTATACCGAGGACCCGGAGGCCACCGTCTATTCGCTTTTGTGCCAGGGCACCTGTGACAGCCGCAGCTACGCCGCCGTAACGCGGTATCTGTGCGAAAAGACCGATATTGACTGTCAGATCGTGTCCGGCAGCAGGGGAGAGCTGCCATACTGGTGGAATATGATCTGTGTGGATGGGCTGTACTACCATGTGGATCTGCAGCGCGACAACCTCGAGCAAAACGAGGTGACGCTGCGGCTCGACAGCGATATGGAAGGGTATGTCTGGGATCGTGAGCGCTACCCCGTCTGTGACGGTGTGGCAGAGCCTGAGACGGAACCCACACAGACGCCCTGAGATATGGTCAAACCCCGCCCCGACCGGAGGAAAAGCCTTCGGTCGGGGCGGGGTTTGTTTCGTTTACAAACCGATCAAAGACTGTTCACAAAAGGTTAACATAAAAATAGCACTCTACTATTGACAGTGCTAAAAGTTGTGGTATAATAAAGCCAGAACAAAGGAACAGAGATCATTCCGGAACCCCCGGGCCTCCGTCCCAATGCTACATAGAAAAAATTATGTAACCTTAAAAGGAGGAAATGACTTATGTTGATGCCCAGAATTTTTGGTGAAGACCTGTTTGATGATTGGATGCGCTGGCCGTCTATGAGAGACTTTGACGAGATGGATAAGAAGCTCTACGGCAAGCACGCCGCCCATGTGATGAAGACCGATATCCGCGAAACCGAGAATGGATATGTGGTAGATATTGATCTGCCCGGCTTCAAAAAGGACGAAATCAACCTTACCCTTGACAAGGGCTATCTGACCGTCAGCGCGGCCAAGGGCCTGGACAAGGACGAGACCGATAAAAAGGGCCGTGTGATCCGCCAGGAGCGTTACGCCGGCTCCATGCAGCGAAGCTTCTTCGTGGGCTCCGCCATTACGGAAGAGGATATCAAGGCCCGTTTCGAAGACGGCGTACTGGCGCTTTCCATCCCCAAGAAGGAAATGCCCAAGCTGCCTGAGAAGAAGACCATCTGCATCGAAGGCTGATCCGCCGCAAAAAAACAGCCGCGACCCCGCAAACCGGGGCCGCGGCTGTTTTATGCGCACAAAAGCAAAAAGAAAACCACCTGCCGAAATGAAGTGAACCCCAAAAGTTAGACATTTTTGAATTAAGCGGCCTGAAGGGTCTGACATCTGTGTTGTGCAGGTGTCAGGCCCTTTAGTTTTAGCTTGATCCTGCGGTTGTTATAGTAGTCGAGGTAGTCAATGAGCTCAG
>ONCN01000037.1 GCA_900316335.1 uncultured Eubacteriales bacterium
CGCGTTCCCCGCCCGGCAAAACAAGGTCACGCCATTGTTCAACGCTCTTAGACCATTTTGAGGTACATCTTTTTTTCCTACAACAACTTGACACCGACCGGGGCGACATTTTTGTTGACAAAATCTGCGTTTTCCTGTATAGTATATACGGAAACCATCTCAATCTATATAGAGTCTTTCCAAGCGATGCTTACGGACCGCTCCCAGCGAGCCAAGGCCATACGGACAGCCGGGTCCACTGCCGATCGGCGGCTTGCCGCCTTATTGATTGCGTTCAGAGCGCAAATTTTATAAGTTGCTTCCACAAACTTGTGAAATCGGTCAATAAGAGTAGTAAAAGTATTTGTTGCTATATAGACTCTGTATCCGAAAGATCCCTTTCCACCCCGTGGCCACGCCCGGGGGTTTTGAATTCTGGATCCAAACACGCAGGTTGTGCAGGCGCACAGCTTGCGTGTTTTTTGTGAGGAACTGCCATGGAAGAGAGAAAAGTATACGACCAGACCAGGGCGCCCATCTATGAGGCCCTGCAGACCTTCCGCAACATGCGGGTGGTCCCGTTTGACGTGCCCGGCCACAAGCATGGCCGCGGCAACCCGGAGATGACCGCTTTTTTGGGCGAAAAGTGCGTCGCCATCGACGTCAACAGCATGAAGCCGCTGGACAATCTCTGTCACCCGGTCTCCGTGATCCGCGAGGCGGAGGAGCTGGCCGCCGACGCCTTCGGCGCGGCCCATGCGTTTTTGATGGTGGGCGGCACCACAAGCTCGGTGCAGTCCATGGTGCTGGCCACCTGCAAGCGGGGCGACAAGATCATCCTGCCGCGCAACGTCCACCGCTCGGTCATCAACGCGCTGGTTCTGTGCGGCGCGGTGCCCGTGTACGTCAACCCCGAGGTCGACCGCAGGCTTGGCATCTCCCTTGGCATGGAGCGCGAGCAGGTGGCGAAGGCCATCCGCGAAAACCCAGACGCCGTGGCGGTCCTGGTCAACAACCCCACCTACTACGGCGTGTGCTCGGATATCAAGGCCATCACCAAAATGGCCCACGACGCGGGCATGTACCTTCTGGCCGACGAGGCCCACGGCACCCACTTCTACTTCGGCGCGGGCATGCCCACCTCCGCGATGGAGGCCGGGGCGGATATGGCCGCGGTGTCGATGCACAAATCCGGCGGCAGTCTGACCCAGTCGAGCTTTTTGCTGATCGGGCCGAATATGAGCCCCGGCCACGTGCGCCAGATCATCAACCTCACGCAGACCACCTCCGGATCATATCTTCTCATGTCCTCTTTGGACATCAGCCGCCGCAACCTCGCCCTGCACGGCCGCGAGATCTTCGCCAAGGTCGTCACCATGGCGGACTATGCCCGCGAAGAGATCAACGCCATCGGCGGCTACTACGCCTTCGGCAAGGAGCTGGTCAACGGCAACTCCATCTTCGACTTTGACCCCACCAAGCTCAGTGTCCACACCCGTGACATCGGCCTGGCCGGTATCGAGGTCTATGACATTCTGCGCGACGAATACGACATCCAGATCGAGTTTGGCGACATCGGCAATTTCCTGGCCTACCTCTCCATCGGCGACCGCCTGCAGGAGCTTGAGCGCCTGGTCTCCGCCCTGGCGGAGATCCGCCGCCGCTATCAGACCGACTCCACCGGCCTTCTGAGCTCGGAATACATCGACCCCGAGGTCGTCACCAGCCCGCAGGCGGCCTTCTACGCTCCCAAGATCAGCCTGCCGCTGCGGCAGAGCGAGGGCCGCGTGTGCTCGGAGTTTGTGATGTGCTATCCCCCCGGCATCCCCATCCTCGCCCCCGGCGAGCGCATCACCGGCGAAATCCTGGACTATATCGAATACGCCAAGACCAAAGGCTGCTCCATGACCGGCCCCGAGGACCCCGATATCCTGAGATTGAACGTGCTGGCGTAGGGGATGGGTGGATAGGCAGTAGGCAATAGGCAGTAGGCAGTAGGAGAACGGCGGGAACAGGTTGATTTAGATACTTGCATGTCTCAGAGTGTCGGAGGTGCGAGATGAAAAACTATCGGGAGCTGGTTGTTTGGCAAAAAAGCATGGAGCTTGTGAAGCAGGTTTACATTGCAACGAGGCTGCTCCCAAAGGAGGAACTTTTTGCATTGACCAACCAGATCCGCCGTGCAGTGATCTCAATTCCGTCCAATATTGCCGAAGGGTATGGACGGCATTCCCGCAACGACTATTTGCGCTTTCTGAATATTGCCCGCGGCTCTAAAAATGAAGTCGAAACGCAGCTCCATATTTGCCTGATGCTTGACTATTGTAAGCCGGAAGAAATTGCCGAAGCACAAGCCCTCTGCCGAGAAGTCGGGAAAATGCTGAATGCCTTGATTGCTTCCCTGGAGGCAGTGGTCGTATAGGCAGTAGGCAATAGGCAGTAGGCAGTAGGAGAACGACGGAGACAATTTGATTTAGACGCTTTGCGTTATACGAATAATCACATTTCCAGTTGTTTTTTCCTAAAGTCCCCCAATTTGCATCCCCTACTGCCTACTGCCTATTGCCTACTGCCTCCAAAACACGCATCCCCCACTGCCTAATACCCACTGCCCCCAAAACACGCATCCCCTACTGCCTACTGCCTGATGCCTACTGCCCCCAAAACACACATCCCTACTGCCTACCGCCTCCAAAACACGCATCCCCTACTGCCTACTGCCTAATGCCTACTGCCTAAAAAACAAGGAGATCACCCCATGGAACTATGGTTTTCTGAATTCCACGCCCCGGATGTGAAGCATTCTATTCGGGTGAACAGGCATTTGTATTCCCACACGAGCGATTACCAGCGCATCGACATTTTTGACACCCCGGAATATGGGCGCGTGCTGGCGCTGGATGGGAACGTCCAGCTCACTGAGCGGGACGAGTTTATCTACAACGAGATGATCACCCACGTCCCCATGGCCGTCCACCCCGGGATCAAGGACGTGCTGGTCATCGGGGCCGGCGATGGCGGCGTGGTCAAGGAGCTGGCCCGCTACGAGCGCATCGAGCGCATCGACCTGGTGGAGATGGACCCCGAGGTCATCAAGGCTTGCCGGGCCTATCTGCCCGAAAATGCCTCCCGTCTGGACGACCGCCGCGTGCACATCTACTATGACAACGCGCTGCGCTTCATCCGCCGCTGCACCGAGCAGTATGATCTGATCATCGTGGACTCCACCGATCCTTTCGGCCCCTCCGAGGGCTACTTCACCCGGGAGTTCTACGGAATCTGCTACAACGCCCTGCGTGAGGATGGCATTATGGTAAACCAGCAGGGGAGCCCCTTCTATCAGCACGACGCCGAGGCGATGCAGCGCTCCCATCAGCGCATTGTCCACACCTTCCCGATCTCCCGCGTCTACCAGGCCCACATCCCCACCTACGCCGCGGGCTATTGGACCTTCGGCTTTGCCAGCAAGAAGTATCATCCCGTGGACGATCTGGACGCCGAGGGCTGGAATAAACTCAATTTGCAGACCAAATACTATACCACCCGCCTCCACGTGGGCGCCTTCTGCCTGCCCGCGTTTTTGGAGCGGCTGCTGCAGGAGGTGGAAAAGTGAGACAAAACGTCGAGACCTTCATCGGCTGCGACGCCCCCTTTGACGAGGCGAAGATCGTCCTCTTCGGCGCGCCATTTGACTCCACCACGTCCTTCCGGCCGGGCGCCCGCTTCGGCTCGGCCGCCATGCGGCACGAGAGCTTCGGCATCGAAACCTACAGCCCCTATCAGGACCGGGATCTGCTGGATTACGCCGTCTTTGACAGCGGCGATCTGGAGCTTTGCTTCGGCTCTGCCGAGTCCGCCCTGGCGGATATCCGGGGCAGGGCAGAGCAGATCCTGGACGCAGGCAAGCTGCCGCTGCTTCTGGGCGGCGAGCACCTTGTCACGCTCGGCGCCGTGCGCGCTGTGGCAGAGCGCTATCCCGACCTGCATATCCTCCACTTTGACGCCCACGCGGATCTGCGCGACGACTACCTGGGCGCGAAGCTCAGCCACGCCTGCGTCATCCGCCGCTGCCACGATCTTCTGGGCGACGGGCGCATCCACCAGTTCTGCATCCGCAGCGGCGATCGGGAGGAGTGGCGCTTCGCCAAGACTCACACCGAGCTGCACCCCTTCACCTTTAACGGTCTGCAGACGTGCTGCGACGAGCTGGCCCGCTCCGGCGCGCCGGTGTATCTCACCATCGACCTTGACTGTCTGGACCCCGCGTACTTCCCCGGCACCGGCACCCCCGAGGCCGGCGGCGTGAGCTTCCCCCAGCTTTTGCAGGCCATCCTGACCGCTGCAAAGACCAACGTCGTCGCAGCCGACCTCAACGAGCTTGCTCCGATGCTGGACCCCACCGGCGCCTCCACCGCCATGGCCTGCAAAGTCCTGCGCGAGCTTCTGCTGGCGCTGCTCTGAAGCCTCCCCCAGGGGGAAGGCAAACGGCCCGACCGTTTTTTCATAGTTTCATTTTTTCATTCATATAACTAAGGAGGTATCTACCATGAGTCGTGTATTAGTCATCGGCTGCGGCGGCGTTGCCAATGTGGCCATTCGCAAGTGCTGCATGCTGCCGGAGGTCTTCACCGAGCTTTGCATCGCCAGCCGCACCAAGTCCAAGTGTGACGCCCTGGCTGCCGAGTTGAAGGACAAGACCACCACCAAGATCACCACCGCCCGCGTGGATGCCGACAAGGTGGAGGAGCTGATCGAGCTGATCAACGCCTACAAGCCCGACCTTGTGATGAACATTGCCCTGCCGTACCAGGATCTGACCATCATGGACGCCTGCCTTGCCTGCAAGGTCAACTACATGGACACCGCCAACTACGAGCCTGAAGACACCGACGATCCCGCCTGGCGCGAGATCTATGAAAAGCGCTGCGCCGAGCAGGGCTTCTCTGCCTATTTTGACTATTCCTGGCAGTGGGCCTACCGCGAGCGGTTTGAAAAGGCCGGTCTCACCGCACTGCTTGGCTGCGGCTTCGACCCCGGTGTGACGCAGGCGTATTGCGCCTATGCCAAAAAGCACGAGTTTGATGAGATCGACACCATCGACATCCTCGACTGCAACGGCGGCGACCACGGCTATGCCTTTGCCACCAACTTCAACCCCGAGGTCAACCTGCGCGAGGTCTCTGCGCCAGGCTCCTATTGGGAGGACGGTCACTGGGTCGAGATCCCTGCCATGTCCATCAAGCGGGAATACGACTTCGACCAGGTCGGGCAGAAGGATATGTATCTGCTGCACCATGAGGAGATCGAGTCTCTGGCGCAGAATATCCCCGAGGTCAAGCGCATCCGCTTCTTTATGACCTTCGGCCAGAGCTATCTCACCCATATGAAGTGCCTGGAAAACGTGGGTATGCTCTCCACCACGCCCATCGAGTTTGAGGGGCATGAGATCGTCCCCATCAAGTTCCTCAAGGCCCTGCTGCCGGATCCCGCCTCGCTCGGCCCCCGGACCCACGGCAAGACCAACATCGGCTGCATCTTCACCGGCCGCAAGGACGGCAAGCAGAAGACCTGGTATATCTACAACGTCTGCGACCATCAGGCCTGTTACCGCGAGGTCGCCTCGCAGGCCATCTCCTACACCACCGGTGTGCCAGCCATGTGCGGCGCTCTGATGATGCTCACGGGCAAGTGGACCACCCCGGGCGTGCACACCGTGGAGGAGTTCGATCCTGATCCCTTCCTCGATGCGCTCGACCGCTACGGTCTGCCCCGCAGCGTCGATCCGGATCCCGCGCTGGTGCCCTGATGGACCGCCGCGCCCCCTTTGCCCCTCTGCACGATCAGCGCCCCGAGGATCTCTTCGGGGCGCTTCCCACTCCCTGCTATATCCTCGACGAGGGGCAGCTTCGCAAAAACGGGGAGTGTCTCAAGGCCTTGGCCGACCGCACCGGCTGCCGCGTTTTGCTGGCGCAGAAGGCCTTTTCCAACTATGACTGCTATCCCATCCTGGCGCCGTACCTGTCCGGCACCGAGGCCAGCGGCCTGTTTGAGGCCCGCCTTGGCAAAGAGGAGCTGCCCCAGGGCGAGGTCCACGTCTTCTGCGGGGCCTACCGAGCGTCGGAGTTTGCGGAGCTGCTGCAGTATGCAGACCATATCGTCTTCAATTCCCCGGCCCAGCTTGCCAGATTTGGCCCGCGGGCCAAGGCCGCAGGCAAGAGCCTGGGGCTTCGCATCAACCCGGAGTGCTCCACGCAGGAGGGCCATGCAATCTATGACCCCTGCGCGCCCGGCAGCCGACTGGGTACCACCCGTGCACAGTGGGACCGGCAGATGACCGAGCCGCTTGTGGCGCTGCTGGACGGTCTGCACTTTCACACCCTGTGCGAGCAGGACGCCGACGACCTCGAGACCACCCTCCAGGCCGTGGCCGAGCGCTTTGGGGACGTGCTGCCCCGGATGCGCTGGCTCAACTTCGGCGGCGGCCACCATATCACCAGGCCCGGCTACGATCTGGCCCGGCTGGAGCGGTGCATCCGCCGCGCGCAGGAGGCCTGGGGCGTCACGGTCTACCTCGAGCCTGGGGAGGCCTGGGCACTCAACGCGGGCTTTTTGGCCGCCCGGGTGCTGGATCTGGTCGAAAACGCCGGGGTGCAAAACGCCATCCTCGACGCCTCTGCTGCCTGCCATATGCCGGACGTCATTGAGATGCCCTACCAGCCCCCGGTCTACGCCGCGCAGACCGCCGAGCAGGCCGGCCAGGCCACTGAGCCCTCGCATCGGTTCCGCCTGGGCGGGCCGACCTGTCTTGCCGGCGACGTGATCGGCGATTACGTCTTTCCCGCTTCGCTGCGGGAGGGGGACCTGGTCCTGTTTGGGGATCTTGCCATCTACTCCACCTGCAAAAACAACACCTTCAACGGCATGCCCCTGCCCGATCTCTGGCTGCGCCGCGCAGACGGCAGCCTTTGCCGCCTCACCGCCTTCGGCTACGATGACTTCAAGGGCCGCCTCGGCAGCCGCGCATAGGGCGCGCATAAAGCCCGGCTTGCCCGGCAAAAACAGAACGACCCCCGGGGGACAAAGATCCTCCGGGGGCGTCCGTTTGGTTGTTCTCGATCGCTCGTTCTTGTTGTTGACCGCACATGGCTGGCTGAAGGCCTGCGCGGAAAAGATTGTATTGTGGGCTTCAAGCAGCCAGTCTGCCGAAGAGATCCAGCATGACCATTTCGTCGGCGTAGCTGGAGGTGAAGATCTCAAGCTGACCGCTCTGGTCGCGGCGGATCAGATCCATGCCCTTCTCAGAGTCCCGGGCGGATTTGAGGGCGAACTGTTCGCCGTCGGGAGCCACCAGCCACACGGTCTTGGTGCAGCGCGCCAGGGCTTCCTGGAACAGCTCATATTGGGATTTGGTTTTGATACTCATGGTAAGCTCCTTTCTTTTCAGGTAGGTTGTTTGTGCTTTCTGGCTATATCATACCGCCAACCGCCCGAAAAGAAAAGCCGCTTTCGGCCCTCGTTTCGCAGGATCCGGCCCAGTTCTTTGGCTTGATCCGGCGCAATTTGTTGCATTTGCCTCTGATTTTCTCAAAAAACCGCTCTGTTCTGTCAAAATCCGGCCATTGCTGGGAACTCAACTCTCCATCTGACGGCCCAAAAACGCCGCCACAGTGGCGTAGATGCGCTCTTCAAACTGGTTGGGCAGCTTCCGCTCCTCCGGTCCCAGCAGCAGAAGCACGCCGCCCAAAAGGTCGCCCTCGCAGCTCACCGGGGCCGCGACGCCCACGCTCCATACGCTGCCCTCTGTGACGGGGATGCGCCGACCCGTTCCGTCAAAGCGGTAGATCCGCCTGTCCTCGAGCAGCGCAAGCAGCTCCGGGCTGCTGCGCCGGTCCAGCAGCTCCTGCTTCGGCGCGCCCGAAAGCGCAATGATCCCATCCCGGTCCGCCACCGCGCAGGCAAAGCCGGTGTTCTGCCGCAGCGCCTCGCAGACCCGCCCCGCAAACTCCGTCAAATCCCCCATCGGGGAGTACTTCTTAAAAATAACCTCTCCATCCTTCGCCGTGTAAATCTCCAACGGGTCACCCTCGCGGATGCGCAGGGTGCGGCGGATCTCCTTGGGGATCACCACGCGGCCCAGATCGTCGATCCGGCGGACGATTCCGGTTGCTTTCATGCAGTATCCTCCTGTCTTTCTCCAAAATTCAGAAGTATTATTTGCCGAAATTGCGCCTTCTATGCGGCATGAGAAGGGAATACCAGCGCGCATCGGTTGTTTCTCTGCTGCGCGCGGGTCCGGACGTTCACAAATTGGTTGTTGCGAAGTCTGCCTGTGTTTTGCGCGCTCAGAGGGTTGCTTTTCGCCGTGCAAACCGGTATAATGCAATCAGAAAAAACCGTATCTGCGGCCAAACGATCTGCCAAGCGCAACCTGCGCTTTGGCCGCACAACGTCCGCTTGCAGGGAGGGATTTCTATGCTGATTGGTTTGATCGTATTCCTGGGTGTCGGGATTCTCTTTTTTGTGCTCGGGACGGTGCTCTGGAAGAAGCAACGGATGGATCTTGTGAACGAGTGGCACACCCGGAATGTGAAGCCGGAGGACGTCCCTGCCTACACGAGACTGATTGGCCTGTCGCTGCTCGCCATCGGCGCAGGCTGCGTTGTCACCGGCATCGTCGCCTGCATCTTTGAAGAAGCCCTCGGCTGGCTTGCCCTGCCGCTGGGCTTCGCCACCGGCTTCGCGCTGATCTTCAGAGCACAAAAGAAATACAACGGCGGGAAGCTGATTTCGTAATAGCTCGTTTTTCGAACGCAGCTTCGTAGTGGCCGCAGACCACTGCGGCCATGGCGCGCAGCGCCTTTCGCAGGATATGGCTGTGGTACTAGCTTCACGTCGCAGCAGCCACTACGTTTTTTGTCCTCCGGAAGCGATTTTGCAAAACTCACGCAGCTGTGGGGCCCCGCACGAGTCCAGCGAAGCGAGTCGCGTGGGGAGAGGAGGCGCAGCGGAAGGAGCGAGCTTTCGGCTTTGGCCGGAAGCGAGGGATCTGGAGCTTGTGCCGACGAGAGGGGATTGGGGATTTCCCTAACAAGCCAGGCAAGCAAAATGACCGTTTTCCGATTTCAGGAAAGCGGTCATTTTTTGTATTTGGCGGACATATGCCTAGCTTGCCGGTAACGGGAAGCAGCATTTGGATATCCAGATGCCCAGCTTGCTGGGATTCTGGACAGAGGCGTTTTGCGCGTCTGTATATCCCGATGCATTGCTTGCCGGGATTGTCAAGCTGCAATCCACCGCCGACGGCCCTTCCCTCCAAACGAAAACCATTTGTCCAAGGTTCAAGCGGTATCAGCTTTCGCGTCAATTCCGTTATTGCTTTTTCGACTTTTTCCCTGTATAATTATTTTTGGTGAATTATAAGTTGACGCGGTTTTTTGCTTTACAGATCACGATTTTTCAATCCGCAATCTGTAAACACCGCGCTGTGAAAGTTCAATAGGCACAACACCAACGATGTTGGTGACTGCTCACGAAGCATGCTCGACCGTCGGTCGGTGTGTACTTTAAGAACGGTTGGTGTATCAAGTGCCTATCGAACAAAAGAAAAACGCTCCGGGGATGCCCCGGAGCGAAAGCGATCGCTTCTATCTCATTATATTTCGATCTAATTTCTCTATGTCATACAAGAATAAATGCAAGAAGCCAAGTATTGATGGAGGACAACCCACATGACAATTGTTGATATTCTAAAGGATTCTGATTACAAAGCAGAGCAGTTCTCTGCGGCTTCAATCGAACGGCTTAATGCGCGTATTGAGGAAAGAACAGATAAAAAAGGAAAAGTCTCAGCTGTCGTAAAATGTCTCGTCCGAAAAAAGGATATTATTCTTAAGCCCGAAGAGGTGATACGCCAACTTTTTATTGACAGGCTGATCAATGAATATGGTTATCCGGTTTCACGCATGCAGGTGGAGTATCCCGTTTATTTTGGCAGAGAAGTGAAGCGTGCCGATATTGTAATCATGGATGAGGACCGCCCGTTGGTTCCGTATATTGTCATAGAAGTAAAGAAGCCGAAGCTAAAAGACGGTAAGGACCAACTGAAGAGCTATTGCAACAGCACCGGGGCTCCTATTGCAGTCTGGACAAACGGAGACCAGATTGCCTTTTACAATAGGCAGGACCCCAATTATTTCAAGGATATTCGTAACATTCCGACTGCCACGCAGACCCTTGAAGACATTGTTTCGGTGAAGTGGACAATTCAGGATCTGCGAGATAATGATCGTTTGCAGAAAGAGCGGCTCTCTCTGAAAGACGTTATTCTTGATCTCGAAGATGAAGTCCTTGCAAATGCGGGTGTAGACGTCTTTGAAGAGTGCTTCAAGCTCATTTTCGCAAAACTCTATGACGAGTTTTTGAGCGGGCAGACACCCTCGCGGTATCTGGAATTTACCAGCGCAGGTCGGACAGATTTCAAGCTGAAAGAGAAAATCCAAGAGCTGTTTGATAAGGCCAACCAAAAGTGGAAAGGTGTTTTCGACGAAAACACAAGGATTCTGCTTTCCCCGTCTCACCTTGCAATCTGCGTATCTTCACTCCAAAGCGTAAAACTGTTCAACAGCAATCTGGACGTGGTGGACGATGCCTTTGAATACCTTATGAGCAAGTCCAGCAAGGGTGAGAAGGGTCAATTCTTTACGCCCCGTTATGTCATTGAAATGTGTGTGCGTATGCTGAACCCCAAAGAGGGGGAAAAAATGATTGACACCGCCTGCGGTAGCAGCGGCTTCCCCGTACACACGATTTTCCATGTGTGGCGCCAAATGGCAAAGGACAGAGGGCTTAATATCAGCGAGTTCTTTTCACTGGACCAAAAACCCTATGAATTTACTGAATATGTAAAGGATAACATCTTTGGCATCGATTTTGATGAAAAAGCTGTCCGCGTTGCCAGAACGCTCAATCTGATCGCCGGTGACGGTCACACAAACGTGCTCCACCTGAACACGTTGGATTATACCCAGTGGGGCGAGACCGCAAAACAGGAGGATTGGCTCAGCACCTACTTTGAAGGCTTTGACCGCTTGAAAAAGCTTAGAGTAGACAGGAGCAGTTATCGGGATTTCAACTTTGATATTCTGATGGCAAATCCGCCATTTGCCGGAGATATTAAGGAATCTCGCATTCTCAGCATGTACGATCTTGCGAAGAATGCTCAAGGTAAACAGCAAAACAAGGTTGGCAGAGATATCCTGTTTATCGAGCGTAATCTTGATTTCTTGAAGCCCGGCGGACGGATGGCGATTGTGTTGCCGCAAGGACGATTCAACAATAGCAGCGACAAATATATCCGGGAGTATATCGCCGAACGCTGTCGTATACTTGCGGTCGTCGGAATTCACGGAAATGTATTTAAACCTCATACAGGAACAAAAACCTCAGTTCTGTTTGTTCAGAAGTGGGACGAAGAACTTTGCCCCCAAAAAGAGGATTATCCTATTTTCTTTGCTACTATGCAGGAGCCTAGCAAAGACAACTCCGGTGATATCATCTATGTGAAAGATCCGGAAACAGGAGAGAAAAAGCTTGACTCACACGGGCACATGTATGTGAAACATGACCTATATAACCATGAGGGATTGACACAGGATGGTATTGCAGAGGCATTTATTGAGTTTGCGAAAAAGGAAAGGCTAAGTTTTTTTCGGTGAGCCCATCCGTTGAACCTTTTGATGAGGTCAAGTACAAGGCTTTAATGGATGGGCTGGAATGTAGTGAAATTCAAAAAGGCAACTTGGAATTCTCGGGCCGGATTGATGCCGAATACTATCAGAAACAGTACTTACTTTTTGAACAAATGGTAAGAAAAAACAATTATAAAAGGATGTCCGAAATATGTCATTTTATTATTGGACCATTTGGGTCTGCTTATGACACTAGCAATTATGTCGAGAAATCTAAATACAGATACATTCGCGGGCAAGATGTGAAACCTTTTTTTGTACAAGAAACGGCACCAAGATTCATGGCTGAACAAGACTTCCTTCGTCTTCAAAAATATGCATTAAAAGAAAACGATCTATTAGTCTCCGTTGTGGGAACATTGGGAAATGCTTGTATAGTCCAAGCCAAAGAATTGCCAGCAATCTTCAGCTGCAAAAGCACCGCAGTACGAGCGGATAGTGTAGACCCATATTATCTTCTAACATATACAAACTCCAAATATGGGCGAAAACTTTTACTGCGTAAAGAACGTGGAGCAATTCAGAAAGGATTAAACCTAGATGATCTAAAAACGATTGATGTTCCATTATTTTCAGATGCTTTTCAAAAAGAGATCGCTTGGTTGATTAAGAAGGCGCAGCAGTTGAAAACATCATCTCAGACTCTATATAAGAATGCAGAGAGAATGATAGAAGAGCGGATAGATGTACAAGCCAATGGCCAACGCTCTCCTGTTTCATTTGTTAAACACCTTTCTGAAACCTTTCTATTATCTGGGCGCCTAGATGCGGAATACTATCAACCCAAATACGATTCTTTCGATAAATTGGTTCGCATGTTCGGAGGCGGGTACTCATTCGTGGGGACGGAGTTTGAACAAGTAACAGAAAAATGTGATCGAACACGTCCTGAATATCCCTATGTAGAAATCGGAGATATAGATGTAGGCAGCGGTTCTGCTTCATTCAATATTGTTGCTACTGATCAATTGCCCACAAATGCAAAGATTATGACACAGCGGGGAGATGTCTTGGTTTCTACGGTTCGGCCAAACCGTGGTGCCGTAGCTATCCTCGATTCCGATGACCTTTTGGTGAGCGGGGCCTTTACTGTTTTAAGACAAAAAGGGAACTATAAGAAAGAAGTCCTACAAGCATTGTTACGAACTGATTTGTATAGAGATTGGTTGCTTCGCTATAATGTTGGCACCTCGTATCCTGTGATAAAGGATGAAGACGTTCTTAACATGCCAATCCCTATGTTCTCACAGGAAGTTCAGGAAACTATAGAAGCTAAGATTCTAGAATCGTTTGCCCTTCGCCACAAATCGAAAGAACTGCTTGAATATGCCATGCAGGCGGTTGAAATAGCAATCGAGCAAGGGGAAGATGTGGCGCTTGCGTGGTTAGTGAATCGGGTGAACAAGTAATGGAAGAACAGGAACAAAACAAGCGGCATACATATGATAACTGGCGGATTGTAACAGAGGCCGATTTTGTTACTTTGTTTATTAAAACATGGTTTTCCTTTGTCGCAACCCTCCGGGAGCTCTATCCGGACCGTGCAAAACCCTATTATGAAGCCACTGGTGACAAGCCCTATTTATCACAGTACAGGAAAGAGTTCGCGGATAACTACTATTTCTTGCTGAAGTATAGCGACATTGAGCAGGAGTTAATTAGAACGTATCGCCGCGGGTTGAAAATGACCAGCGAAAAATATCCGCGATTTCTGGTAGATGATTTTCACAGGATAAACCCAGCATTCAAAGAAAGCTATGTGGAGGACTACGGAGCGCCTGGCGGCTATAGCGGTAAACTACGCCTTGTCGTTCGGTTGTCAAAAGATACCGCGGCAAAAGCAGATATTATCAGCACAGACAAGCACTTTCTGTCGAAAGTGAAAGAAAGCAATGTCATTTCAAGTACGACAGTCCAGGTTGATGATATACTGAGGCTAATCATCCAGAACATTGAGGAAAACCCGAGAGAGATTGCGGAAACAGGCCTACTCATTACATTTTATCAGTTTTTCTTTCGGATTATTGCATCTGATTTGGTCGCAGCACTGGAAGAAAAAAAGAATGCACTTACTGGCAAAGGAAACAAGCAAGTCAAGCAGGTTTACTCCCTGATGCAGTCATTTTGTATGCGTGCATTGGAAGCCCTGAAAGCACAATGCCTGGACCCGGAAATCAGTGAGGATCACAAGCTTTTGTTTCAACTTCCAACATATGAATACACGCAAAGCTTTGGAAATCTATCTGGTGTTGAAGAACAGCGAGCATATCTATGGTTTATTACATTTGCTTATCGCCTCCGGAATGCGCTCTTTCATGAAATCATCGATCCGTTGGATGTTTCATGGCAGATCATATTTAAGAACGCTTATTTGGTCCTAAAGCATGTAGTTGAAGCCAATGTTGGACGGCTGAAATTGTGTGAATTGCTTAAGGAAAGCGCTCCAAAGGTAGTTGAAAGCGATTTTAGAAACGCACCGCCACCAGAAATACCCATTAGCGAGGACTATCAGGCATCTTTCATTACAGAACGGGTTGAACTCTTGCAATACACAAAGGACGGAGCAAAGGTTTTTGTTGAAATGACCATAATATGCAAGGGAATTCGCTATCGTGTGAAATGTAATGTTAGATGGAATGAAAAGCTGAAAAATGAAACTGTGAAAAACGTACAGATTGCCAAGCTGGATATAACTAACCTTGACGGAGAAGTCAGCACAGAAGGCAAAGATGGACAGCCTACAGAAAATGAGTAGTAATGAATACTGTCATCTATTACTGATCGGAGGAACAAAATATGAGCGAAAAAGCCAACGTGTTTTTTATAATGCCTTTTTCTGATGAATTCTTTGAATCCTAGTGTAATCCAAGATGGTAGTAAGACGCGCCCTGCCTGGCAACTAATCCGGCCAAAAAGCATTCCGGGCACCAAGTTCCGCGGCGCTACCCCGTCGGCCGTGTTTGAAAGGAGACCAACATGGACAAATACACAGCCCTGCGGGAGTATTTCGGGTTTTCTGCCTTCCGGCCGGGGCAGGAGGCGTTGATTGACGCCATTCTTTCCGGGCGCGATGCCTTTGGCGTCATGCCGACCGGCGGCGGCAAAAGCGTCTGCTATCAGCTCCCGGCCCTGCTGCTCGAGGGGCTGACGCTGGTGGTCTCGCCCTTGATCTCCCTTATGAAAGACCAGGTGGCGGCCCTGCAGGACGCCGGCATCCCCGCGGCCTTTCTCAACTCCTCGCTCACCGCCGCCCAGCAGCGGGAGGTGCTGCGCCGGGCGGGGGATGGCGCCTACCGGCTGATGTACGTCACGCCCGAGCGGCTTCTGACCGAGAGCTTTCTCGCCTTTGCCGGCGCGCAGCGCATCGCCCTGCTTGCCGTGGACGAGGCCCACTGCGTCAGCCAGTGGGGACAGGATTTCCGGCCGAATTATCTGGATATTCCCGCCTTTGTCCGCGCGCTGCCCCGCCGGCCGGTCCTTGCGGCCTACACCGCCACGGCCACGGCCCAGGTGGGGGAGGACGTTGTGCGTCTTTTGGGGCTTGCCGACCCCTGCCGGATCGTCACCGGCTTTGACCGGCCCAATCTCTACTTTGACGTGCGCCGCGAGCGCGACAAGCTCGGCTGGCTCCAAGACTTCCTTGCCGCCCGCCCGGACAAAAGCGGCATCGTCTACTGCGCCACGCGCAAGACGGTCGAGCAGGTCTGCCAGGCCCTGCGCGCCGCCGGCTTTGCCGCCACGCGCTACCACGCCGGCCTGGACGACCGGGAGCGGCGCGAAAACCAGGAAGATTTCTCCTATGACCGCGCCACCGTCATGGTGGCCACAAACGCCTTTGGCATGGGCATCGACAAATCCAACGTCAGCTTTGTGATCCACTACAACATGCCAAAAAACATCGAAAGCTACTACCAGGAGGCGGGCCGCGCCGGACGCGACGGCGCCGCGGCGGAGTGCGTGCTGCTCTTCTCGCCGGCGGACGTGATGACTGCAAAATTCCTGATCGAAAACGGCAGCGACCGCGACCGGCTGACGGAGCAGGCGCAAGAGGCCGTGCTCGTGCGCGACACGATCAAGCTGCGGCAGATGGAGAACTACTGCAAGGCCA
>ONCN01000042.1 GCA_900316335.1 uncultured Eubacteriales bacterium
TGGCTCTTTCCATATGCCCTTGGGCATTTCTCACAATTATGACAGGTAAATCTTGGCGCTTTTTCCGCCTTGACAAACCGTCATTTCATAACAGTATTATAGGGCCGTATGGATCTGATTGTAAAGGCCTGCCAGGGCCTGCGGGCTGCCGGTTTCGGGATCTTGCGTCAAATCGCCCAGGCTTACCATCCCCACAACCCTGCCCTGCTCCGTCACAGGGAGCCTGCGCACCCGGTTTTGGATCATTGCGCGCACAGCCTCCTTACAGCTCTGTCCGGGCCGCAGGCTGCAAGGTGCGTTTGTCATAATCGAGCGCACCAAAACCTTGTCTGCGTCCTTCCCGGCAGCCACACAGCGCAGCGCAACGTCCCGATCGGTAAGCATGCCGCACAGCCTGCCGCGCTCGTCAGTCACAGGCAAGGCGCCGACGTTATAGCGGCTCATCAGTCTGGCCGCAGCCGAGACCGTTTCGCTGCGATCCACGCAGACCGTTTTTGCGGTCATGATTTTTTCGATTTCCATCTTTGCAACCTCCTTTTGGGGAGTATGCCCGGTTTCCGGGCGGCTCAAACAAGGCGCGGATCCAAAGTCGGATCCGCGCCTTGTTTGTTATTCGATCATGATCTGGCCGTTTGCTTTGCGGTACTCCTTCGGGGTGCATCCCATGCTCTGGCGGAACACCTTGCCAAAATAGCTTGCAGAGCTGAAGCCGCTCTCTTCGCTGATCTCGAGCATGCTTTTCCCGGTTTCCAGCAAGAGCCTTGCAGCCAGGCGTACCCGGCACTGGACCACGTATTCGATGGGAGACAGGTCGATGCAGCGGCGAAAGCAGCGGGTGCATTCACGCACGCTGATGCTGGCGCTCTGCGCGATGTCTTCCAGGGTAAGATGCTCTTTGCAGTTTGCCTGCACAAAGTCCATCATGGTCTTGATCCGATCCAGATCCGCCGCGTTTTTCATGGGACCGCTGGAAAGCTCCTCCCGGGTCTGCCCGAGCATCTGGCGCCAGAAAACGGAGAGCTGCGTGCGAAGGTCGAACTCATAGCCCTCGTGCTCGGATCTTGCGGCCTGGATGGCCTGCAGAACCGGCTGGATCGTCTGGATGCCGCGCAGATCTGTCGGCCGCACCCGCCACACCTGGAACGAAGCGCTGCGCATCACGGGCAGAACGTACTTTTCTTCAAAGACGGAATGATACATACCCGTCAAAAAATGCATGTCAAAAATCTGCGCATAGAGGGTGCAGGGCTCCTTCCCCACCGCCTTGACCTGGTGCAGCACGCCGCTGTTGAGAAACACCGCGTCACCCTGCTCCAGCGTCAGAACGCGCTCGGGCGTGTGCAGCTCCATCCGGCCTTGTGCGAGATACTCGATTTCAAAGGCCGTATGCCAGTGCCAGGGGATGGTGCCGTCGGCATACCGGTCGAGCTCTGTGTGGATACAGACGTAGGGAAACGACCGTTCGTCCATCGGGACGATCTCGCGGTTGTGCACGTCGGAGTGAAATTCGTTTTCCAAAATCATCGCTTCGGCACCCCCTGCTCCATAAGCTGATCCTCCACGGCGAGCAAAAGCTGTCTTGCCTGCCAGGTGGGAAGGGTGAAGGCTCTGAAATCATAGTCCAGCAGCGTCCGGGTTTCATCGTTATGGATGATATAGAGGTTGTCCAGCCGCCGGCGAAGGTCTTTCTTAGCTGCGTAGCGGATCTTGAGATCCTCATCGTCCATCAGCCGGATCAGATAGGGCACCGCAGCGTCGTTCAGCTCTGTGAGGGTGTCCATATCCAGCTGCGACAGCGCACCGGAGCGGTAGGCCTGCACGTTGTAGGCAGCTACCACTCTGTCCACATTGACAAATCCCAGCAAGGCCAGACACAGAGCCGCTGTCAACACTGCAATGCGGAGCGTGGGCAGCTTCTTGAGAAACTGCTCTATCGCGACGCACAGCAGCACCACGGTCAAAAACAGCATAAACACCGAGGTCAGGATGCGAAGCCGGGTCATGCCGTAGCTTTGAATATACAGCACCATCTTGGAGAAGGCCGTGCAGACAATGACCAGGGAGAACAAAACCAAAAACAGCGTCAGCGCCATGATCCATCCCGGAAGACGGCCCTCTTTCTTTGCTGTGAGCCTTGCAGTGAGAACGACCAGGCAAAGGTTGAGCGCCACGACCTTACACATCTCAAAAAAGCCGCGCCTTGCATACTCCGCCACGGTAAAATCCTCCGGCAGAAGGCCCCGGAAGGCGTCGAAGAAGTAGGCAAACTGCGAAACCAGATAGGCAAGATACACCGCGCTGAGCGCTGTGAGGATGGTCCCCACGATAGCAGGGTCGATACCCGCAAACGAAGAGACCGGCGCCCGGCGCTTGTCCGCGTAGGCAGCCCAAAAGAGCTGGCTGAACAAGCACAAGCACAAAAACAGGGCAAACAGCAGCGAAATGATCGTCTGCCCGATTGTGACCGGATCAAGCCGGTCCACAAGGCCCTCAAAGGCGGCGTCGGACGAGGCAAGCAGCGGGATCACCACAAGCAGAATGGGCACGGCGATCAGAAGCCCGATGAGCACGCTGCCGGTCTTTCGTTTGCGCGATACGCCGGTTTGATCGGTCTCATAGAGCAGGGCGCGAAGGCCGACGTCCAGCCGTCCCACGCTGCAGCCGACAAGCGTGTTGAAAAAGTCAGAGACGGCGCACAGAAGACTGTTGCCCGTGCGCAGCTGCATGCGCTCTTCCAGCACGACGGTGCCCAGCACGATCAGCATCAGCACCATGAAAAACCGCACGATACCGTCGCATGAGAAGACCAGACTCACCGCGCCAGCGATCAACAGCACGCCGCACAAGACGGCATAGCGCGTGCGTTTCTCCTCGCTGCGGCGGTAGAGCCTTGAGACCGCGTACAAGCCGACAAAGCCCAGCGCCATGCCGATGCCGACCCCGCCCCAGAACATAGAGTCCGTCAGCAGGAAGCACAGCACAAACAGGATGCCGGCAAAGACCAGATCCCGGTTGCTTGCGCAGAAAAACTGCTTTGCGCTGCGCTTTGGCGGCAGGATCTGCGCCGGCTGCGCAGGCGTGGGCGCTGGCGGCGGAAGCTCAGCCTGCGTGGAGACCTGCTCCGTGTACATATTCGTATCGTTCATCTTGGATCCTCCTCGCGAAATTCCAGGATATCCCCGGGCTGGCAATCCAGCGCCTTGCAAATGGCGTCAAGCGTGGAAAAGCGAACGGCCCTGGCCTTCCCGGTTTTGAGAATGGACAGATTTGCGGGCGTAATGCCGATGCGCTCGGCAAGCTCTGTGGAAGACATCTTCCGAATTGCCAGCATCACGTCCAGATTGACAACGATGGCCATAGCTTCCCTCCTAAATGGTCAGGCGGTTTTCTTCTTTGAGCTGAATGGCCGCGATAAAGCAGTTACGCACTACGCGCACAATCAAGAAGATAAAAGCCATCGGCGCGGATACGAACAGCAGCGGCATATACCAGAAGCAGGAAACAAGGGTCACCACCGCAACTGCAGCGCAGCACCAGGAGATGATCGCCATCAGGCGGCTGTTTTCCTCCAAGAACGGACGCTCAAGCCGGATATTGCGCAAAAGCAGAAACAAACAGACCATGGCGATCATGGCCGGGACCACACAGCCATAGAAGGCCGCAATGAGCACCCGGATGGCAGACTGCGGCAGCGCGCGCCAGGCTCCGTATAGGTGTGCAACCCTTGGCGCAAGCACCATGCCTGCAAGCAGGACCAGGAAAAACAGCACGACCGCGGCGGCAGACAGCTTGACCGCTTTGTTTTGCATAGAGATCGCTCCTTCCAAATGGTATTCGAAGCTTGAAGCATGGACCCAGTTTAGCACAATAATTATCGTTTGTCAATAATTTCTTTTCATTTTACAGAAAAACAGGCACTCTCGCAACGGAGAGTGCCTGTTTTAAGCAATGGATGCAAAGTCGGAAAAGCGCAGCGCGCACAGGCAATCGTTCAACGTCGGCGCGTCCCGGCGCGGCGGCGGTAGTAGACCGTGAAGATAAGCAGCAGCCTGTCATATAGCACAAAGGTCACGTTGCCCATAATCAGCAGCACCGCAAACATGGCCAGGCCCAGATCCTTTGACTCCTCCACCAGGGCCTCCAGGCGGAAGACGAAGATCAATAGCCCGTACATCGCCGCAACAGCGGCGTTGAACACAAGCAGCTTGCACACAATCGCAGGCACAGCCGGAAGGCGGCTGAGATGCTCGCGCGCAATGGGATACCAGCCCAGAAACGCAAAAACCATGGCGGTCTCGCGGTCGGGGCACAGGATCAGGCTTAAAGCTGCGGTGACGCAGAACCAGCCAAAGCAGGCTGGCCGCCGCATACGCTCGAGAAGCGGGATCAGCAGCATGGAAGCAAGCATGGGGCATACGTAGGTCGCTACCGGAATAACGCCGCCCAGCAGCATCACAATCACAGCCAGCGCTGCCAGGATCCCGCCCAGCGCGACGTCAGCCGTTTTCATTGCACGTCCAAGCGCAGCGCATCGTCCTGCGCCGAGATGTGCAGCGCGCGCAGATCCTTTGCGTAGCTGTCGATGATGGTCTCGGCGATCGGGTTTTCGATCCGCTTCTCGATGGTGCGGCGCAGATTTCTAGCGCCGTACTGTACAGAGTACGACTCCTTGGTCAGAAGATCGATCACCGCCTCGTCCCAGCTCAGCTCGATGCCGCGCTCTTTGAGCGTATCGCGCAGCTCGCCCAGCATGATCCCGGCAATGGCGCGGAAGTTCTCCTCGGTGAGCTTGTTGAAGCAGATCACTTCATCCACGCGGTTGATAAACTCAGGCCGCAAGAACTCGCCCAGCGCCTTGAGCGCCTTTTCCCGGCTCTGCTCGGTGACGCTCTTGCCGAAGCCGACGGTGCCGTCCTTGCGATCAGAGCCTGCGTTGGAGGTCATGACTACGATGGTGTTTTCAAAGTTCACCAGCCTGCCCTGCGCGTCCGTGATGCGGCCGTCGTCCAGGATCTGGAGCAGGATGTTCAAAACGTCGGGATGGGCCTTCTCGATCTCGTCAAAGAGGATCACGGAATAGGGCTTGCGGCGGATCTTCTCGGTAAGCTGCCCGGCCTCGTCATAACCAACGTACCCCGGGGGCGAGCCGATGATCTTGGAGACCGAGTGCTTTTCCATATACTCGGACATATCCAGCCGGACCAGCGACTCGACAGACTCAAACAGCTCGTCGGCCAAGCGCTTGACCAGCTCGGTCTTGCCCACGCCCGTTGCGCCGACAAAGATAAAGGACACCGGGCGGCGCTTGGCGCTGATGCCGGCGCGCGAGCGGCGAATGGCGGAGCAGATCGCGGAGATCGCCTCGTCCTGGCCCACAACGTGACGCCTGAGGTTTTCCTCGAGATGGCGAAGCTGTTCATACTCCTGGGCCTGGATCTTGGAGGCAGGGATCTTGGTCCACAGCTCAATGATCCGGGCAAGGCTCTCAACGCTCAAGCGGGGCTTTGGCTGTGACTCAAGCTCAGTGAGCTCCTCGCCGAGCTGACAGGCCTTGCTCTTCAAGGTGGCGATGCGGGCAAAGTCCTCCTCGCTCTTATTTTCTACCGTCTCGGTGAGCATTTTCAGCTCAAGCTCTACGTCAGACAGGTCCTTGCTGACCGCGCCCATCCGATTGATCGTGGGGCTGCGCAGGTTCTCATCGGAGCAAGCCTCGTCGAGCAGATCGATGGCCTTGTCCGGCAGAAAGCGGTCGGTGATGTACCGCTCAGAGAGCAGAACGGTCTGGCGCGCGATCTCAGGGGTGATCTCCACGCCGTGGTAGCGCTCGTAATAGGGCGCAATGCCGCGAAGGATGGCGATCGACTCTTCGATCGTGGGCTCCGCCACCGTAACAGGCTGGAAGCGGCGCTCGAGGGCAGAGTCCTTTTCGATGTATTTGCGATACTCTTTGAAGGTGGTTGCGCCGATGACCTGCACCTCGCCCCTGGAAAGGGCGGGCTTTAAGATGTTGGCTGCATTCATGGAGCCCTCGGCGTCTCCTGCGCCGACGAGGTTGTGCACCTCGTCAATGACCAGAATGATATTGCCGCAGGCCTTGATCTCGCCGATGAGATTTTTCATGCGGCTTTCAAACTGGCCGCGGAACTGCGTGCCGGCCACCATGGCGGTCATATCCAGCAAAAAGACCTCTTTGTCCAGAAGCTTATAGGGCACCTCGCCGTCTGCGATCTTCTGGGCAAGGCCCTCGGCGATGGCGGTCTTGCCAACGCCCGGCTCACCGATCAGACATGGATTGTTCTTCTGACGGCGGTTGAGGATCTGAATGACGCGCTCAGTCTCCTCTTCGCGGCCAATGACCTTGTCGAGCTTGTGCTCACGCGCACGCTGGGTCAGATCCAGACAGAAGGCGTCAAGGAATTTGTGCTTTTTCCGGTGCGGCTGGCCGGCGCCGGACTCTCCGGCGGTTGCCTTTGGCGGCTCCTGCTTTTTGACAGGAGGCTCGGCGTTGTTGTTTTGCGCAGCAAGGCCGCCGAACAGCTTGTTGAGGAAGGGGAAGGTCGCCGTCTGACCGGCCAGCTCGTCGTCCTCATCGCCATCCTGGTTCGGATCGCCGCCCAGCATAGACATCATTTCGCCGCTGATCGAGTCGATATCCTCGTCGCTGATGCCCATTTGCTTGACCATATCATCCACCTGCTTGATGCCAAGCTCCTTGGCACATTTGAGGCACAAGCCCTCGTTGGTGGACTTTCCATTTTCGATTTTTGTGATAAACACCACCGCCACGTTCTTTCCGCAGCGGCTGCAAAGCGTTGGTTTCAAGGGAGGATCTCCTTTCGTCAGGGAATATAGAGCTTCGCTTCACTGCTGGACACCAGCAGCGCGGAGCCGTCGGAGCGGACCAGGATCTTTGTCGCGGTTTCCAGCTCCGGGGTCTGTGCGTAGAGCTCCAGCTTGCGGTTGTAGATCTGCACCGCGCGGTCGGTCAGAACGCCGATATACTTGCCATCGGCAGAGATCGACCGCACGCGGCTTTGCAAGACCTCGTCCGCAAGCTCGATGCCGTCGGCGTCGAAGACCAAAAGCTCATGCTTATCGCCCGCCTGATTCTGGCTCAGCGCAAGGGCAAGAAAGCCCTTGTCGGAGAAGGCGTAGTCCTTTAGTTTTTTCTGCGCAAGGTCGTATTCTTTGATCAGATTACCGTCGACGTCCATCAAAAGCACGCTGTTTTGCCCGATGGCGCAGATCTGGGTCTGACTCATGAACTTCAGATCGTAGATGATCTGATTGCCAAGATCCACGCGCACAGCCGAGCTATCGACTCCGTCCAGATCCGGCAGGGCCTCATCGGTGCGAAGGATCGTCAGCACGGAACGGTAGGTGCTGTTCTCCTCGCCAAGGCCTGCCACGGCAAGATAGGTCCCGCCGGGTGAGACCGCACAGACGTTGAGATAACGGGTGCGGGAGCTGAGCTTGAAGTACGGATCGAGGTTCTGGTTGAGCACCGTCGCCATCGACTTGACGCCGCTTTCTGAGGTCGTATAGCACAAATATCCGTCGTCAGACAGGTCCAGATCCAGAAGCAGACCGCTCACCGTCTGATCGAGCAGTGTGTCGCCAGATGCGGAGAGGGCAGTCAGATAGCTGCTGCCGGGGCTGTAACAAACGCACAGCTTATCACTGCGCTGAACCAAGGGGCTTGGCAGAGAGCCTTGCACCACTGCCTCCTGCTCGCCGAAGATATCAAACAGCGTCAGGCCGCTTTCGCTGCCCACGCACAGGCCGCCCGAGAAGGCAGCATAGTCGTTTGTGGTATTGGGGTCGAAGGAGATGCTGCCAAAGCCGGCTTTGTTCTCAAGACCCATATAGTTGAAATACCGGCCAACCTTGTCCAGATTGAGCGCATCGGGGAAAACGGTCAGCAAGACGATCACCGCAACCAGCAAAAGCGCAACCACAAGAAGCAGGATCCTTGCGCCCGTGATCTTTTTGGGAGTCTGGACCGGTTCAACAGAAATCACTTGATCCGACATGGAACACATCCTTTCCGTCGTCATACCATAGCTGCGTCATATACAAGCCGCCGGCCGGAGCTGTGGGTCCTGCCGCAGTGCGGTTCTTGCCTGCCAAAATCTCTGCGACTGCCTCGGGTGGGAACTTCCCTTCCGCGGCGTAGATCACAGTGCCTACCATGGCGCGGCACATATTGTACAAAAAGCCGTTTGCGCAGATGCGGCACAAGATCAGATCGCCCCGGCGCTCAACGTTGAAATGGTACACCGTGCGCACCGTGGACTTCACGTCGGTGCCGACAGAACGCACCGCAGCAAAATCGTGCGTGCCGACAAAGCAATCTGCGGCCTTTTGCATCACCTGTTCGTCAAGATGCTTGGGATAAAACCAGGCCCGGTTGACATAAAACGGGTCGCGGATCCTGGAATTGTAAATGAGATAAGTATACTCCTTTGCCCGGCACGAGCCGATGGCGTTGAACGCGTCTTGGACCTGAAAGGCCTCGATGACCACGATATCCTCGGGCAGATGCGTGTTGAGCGCATAGGGCAGCCGGTCGAGCGGGATTTTGGAGTCTGTGCGGAAGTTCGCCAGGTAATGCTTGGCATGAACCCCTGCGTCGGTCCGGCCGCAGCCCGTGACGTGGACCGGATGGCCCACGACCATGGACACGGCTTTTTCCATGGTCTGCGCAACAGACACGGCGTTTTTCTGGACCTGCCAGCCATGATAGGCGGAGCCCTCATATTTTAAAATCAAGGCAACATTTTTCATATCACAGCCCAAACACGCGCAGCACGATCACCAGCGCAAGCAGCAGCGCGCCAAAGAAAAATGCAAGGAAATCCAGCTTTCCGAAGCGCAGCACCTTCATCCTGGTCCTGCCCTCCCCGCCGTGATAGCAGCGGCACTCCATGGCAACTGAGAGCTCGTCTGCCCGGCGGAAGGCGCTGACAAACAGCGGGACCAGAATGGGGATCAGCGCCTTGGCCCGGTGAATCAGACTGCCGGTCTCGAAATCGGCGCCGCGGGCCTTTTGCGCAGAGATGATCTTGTCGGTCTCTTCGATCAAGGTCGGGATAAAGCGAAGCGCGATGCACATCATCATGGAAAGCTCGTGGACCGGGACCTTCAGCTTCTTCAGCGGGCTCAGAAGGCTCTCCAGCGCGTCGGTCAGCGCAATGGGAGAGGTGGTATAGGTCAGCAGGAAGGTGCCGGAGATCAGCAGCATGATGCGCACGACCATAAACAAGGCCGTCTGCAGGCCGCCGGAATAGATGTGAATGAATTTCCACTCCAAAAGCGGGGTACCGGTTCTGGAATAAAAGATATTCAGCACGGCGGTAAAGATGATAAAGATCAGCATGGGCTTCAAGCCCCGGGTCATGGCCTTGAACGGAATGTGGCCGATCACCGTCACCAAAACCAGAAAAACGGCTACAACCAGATACGATACATACCAGACTGCCAGGAAAAGCGCCACGATATACACGATCAAAAGCAGCAGCTTTGTGCGCGGGTCGAGGCGATGGATCGGGGTATTCCCCGGGAAATACTGACCAAGGGTGATGTCCTTCAGCACGAGACGCCCCCCTTTCGCAGCCCCTCCAGCGCGGAAAGCGCCTGGTCCAGCGTATAGATGCTCTCGGGCAGGGCAAGACCCATCTGCCGCAGCTTCATGCACACAGACGTGACCTGCGGGACGTCAAGCCCCATGCGAAGCAGCTCCTCCGAGCGGGCAAAGACCACCTCGGGGGTATCATCCATCGCAATGTGGGATTTGTAGAGCACAACAAGGCGGTCGCAGATGCTTGCAACCTCCTCCATCGAGTGGCTGACCATCAGGACCGCGGCGTTCTGGCTGCGCTGATAGTCGCGGATGTTCTTTAAGATCGCGTCGCGCCCCGCGGCGTCGAGGCCTGCGGTGGGCTCGTCCAAAATCAGCACCTGCGGCTCCATCGCGATCACGCCCGCAATGGCGACCCGGCGCTTCTGGCCGCCGGAAAGGTCAAACGGCGACTTTTCCAGCAGCTCCCGGTCAAGGCCGACAAAGCCGGCGGCCCGATAGACGCGCTGTTCAAGCTCTGCGCCGCTCAAGCCCTGGTTTTTAGGGCCGAAGGCGATGTCGCGGAAGGCGGTTTCTTCAAAAAGCTGATATTCCGGGTATTGAAACACAAGCCCCACACGGCCGCGTACGGACCGAAGGAACTTTTTATCGCTCCAGATATCGCGCCCGTCCACCAGGACCTGGCCCGAGGTGGGCTTGAGCAGTCCGTTGAGATGCTGGATCAGCGTCGATTTGCCGGAGCCGGTATGACCGATCACGCCGATCAGTTCCCCGGCGCTGACGGTCAGATTTGCATGCTCCACCGCCGTATGCTCAAAAGGCGTTCCGACGGAATAGATATGTGACAGGTCCTTGACCTCGATGATGGGGGGCATTGGTTTCCTCCAAAGCGTAAAAAGTTCAGTTTGCTGGGCACAGACGGCGGAAGATGGTCTCGGCACACTCGTCCACTGTCAGCGCATCGAGCGGCAGCTCCCAGCCTTGCGCGCGCAGCGCAAACAGCAGCTCGGTCGTCTGCGGCACATCCAGTCCGGTCCGGCGAAGGGTCTGAACCTGCGAGAAGACGTCGCGGGGCGTGCCGTCGAGCAGAATGCCGCCCTTATGCATCACCAGGACGCGATCGGCATTTACAGCCTCTTCCATATGGTGGGTGATCAGAACGACCGTGATGCCGCGCTCGCGGTTGAGCTTTGTGATGGTGCTGACGACCTCCCGCCTGCCCTGTGGATCCAGCATGGCGGTCGGCTCGTCGAGGACGATGCACCTGGGCTCCATCGCCAGAACACCGGCAATGGCAACGCGCTGCTTCTGCCCGCCGGAGAGCAGATGCGGCGCATGCTCGCGGAAGTCATACATTCCGACGGTTTTGAGCGCGTCGTCCACCTTTTTCCGGATCAGCTCAGACTCCACGCCCAAATTCTCCGGGGCAAAGGCGACGTCCTCTTCCACCACGTTTGCGACGATCTGGTTGTCCGGGTTCTGAAAGACCATGCCAACGGTCCGACGGACCTCCAAAAGCCGGTCTTCATCTGTGGTGTCCACACCCAAAACGTAAACCTTGCCGCCAGACGGCAGCAGCACGGCGTTGAAGTGCTTGGCCAGCGTGGACTTGCCGCAGCCGTTTGGACCGATCACAGCCGTGAAGGAACCCTCGCGGATCTGAAGGTCCAGGTCTTCAAAGACAGGAACGGGCAAAGCATCCCAAACGGCGGGGTAGGAAAAGCTGATATGAGAAGCTTGTATCAAATCAGACATAGGCCCTCCCCTACGGTGCGATCCAGCGTCCGGTTGCTCCACAGGGCAGCACCAGGCCGGAATTTGTGACAGGAAGCCCCAGCTCGCGGCTCTCGGTGTGGCCGCCAAATCGCTTGGTGAGGATGCTGTCTAAGATGTAGCCCACAACAGAAGGCGCAAGGCCCGTGGTGTAGGAATTGACCAAAACAAACAGCGGCTTGTCGCTCAAAACCTGGGAAACAAGCTCGATAAAGGGATACAGGCTGGACTCCAGCTTCCAGATCTCGCCCGAGGGACCGCGCCCGTAGGAGGGCGGGTCCATAATGATCGCATCATAGCGGCGGCCGCGGCGGATCTCCCGCTCGACAAACTTGCCGCAGTCGTCCACGATCCAGCGGATGGGGGCGTTTTCCAGGCCAGAGGCCTTTGCGTTGTCCTTGGCCATCTGGACCATTCCCTTGGCTGCGTCAACATGACACACCGATGCGCCGCCGGCAGCGCAGGCCAGCGTCGCGCCGCCGGTATAGGCAAAGAGGTTCAGCGCGTTGATCGGCCGCCCTGCTGCGCGGATGGTCTGGGTGATAAAGTCCCAGTTTGCAGCCTGCTCGGGGAACACGCCGGTGTGCTTGAAATTCATGGGCTTGATGCAGAAGGTCAGATCCTTATAGCGCAGCTTCCAATCGGCGGGCAGATGATGCTCCGACCACTTGCCGCCGCCGGTGTTGGAGCGCGCATAGCGGGCGTCATAGCGGCGCCAGCGGGGATCTGTTTTCGGGGTATTCCAGATCACCTGGGGATCCGGGCGAACCAGGATATAAGATCCCCAACGCTCCAGCTTTTCTCCCTGTGAGGCATCAAGTACCTCGTAATCCTTCCATTCGTCAGAAATCCACATAGCATTGCTCCATCGTAAAGAAACTTGATTAGCCGAACCAGTCGAGTAAGCCGCCGTCATCATCGGGCTCCGGTTCTGTTTCAGGCGGGGCCTGCGCCTCTCTGGCGCGCTGGATGGCTGCCTCCAGATCCCGCAGAAGCTCAGCGGTGTGGACCGGGCACTTGGACATATGGTTCTCTGCAAGCGCATCCTCCAGGGTGGCGGAGGCGTCGTTCTTGCCATTGGTCAAAACAGTGATGGTGGTGGAAACGAGCTGGTTGTTTACAAACTCCGCCAACTCGGTCGCGCCGCCGGCGATGAGCGCCTTGACCTCACTGCTGGCAAGCAGATCGCGGTAGCGTACGCAATAGTCCGTCGCACAATAGCTGTCGCCATCCTCGCCGTTGGGATAGCACAGGAAAATATCAAAGCCCTGGTGGTTGTTGCAGGTCTGGGTGGGAACGTCTGAGGCAAACAGCTTGATCGAGCGGCCCTCGCACAGCGGCCCGCACAGAAGGCCCGTCTGGCTGCAGACGTTGACTGAGACGAACCTTTCGTCGTCGGGCATATTGAACTGCCGCTCGGGCTGATCCTCCAGAAGGCTCACCATCACCTTGCGCCACATGACCACGGCGGGGTTGCGATTGACCACAAGCCGGATCTCCTCCGGATCGTCAAAGCCGCACCAGACCGAGGCGGTATACTGTGGCGTGAATCCGGAGAACCAGCGGTCATGGTTGTCGGAGGTCGTGCCGGTCTTGCCCGCCACCTGAACGCCGGAGATCTGTGCAGGGGTGCCGGTGCCGTACTGCACGGCATATTGCAGCATATAAACCATATACCACGCCGCGTGAGCGTCCATAGCCTCGTGGGTTTGCTGCGTGTTATCCAAAACCACATTGCCTTCGGTATCCACCACCTTGGTATAGGTCCGGGCCTTGCGGTAAACACCGCCGTTTGGATAGGTGGCATATGCCGTTGCCATCTCGCGGATGGTAAGGCCGTGGGTCAACTGACCCATGCCAAGCGGCGCCAGATCGATATCGGAGAAGGTAGTGCCGTTGATGTCCTCAGAGCGGACCAGGTTGGAAAGCCCAAGCTTTTCGGTGGCAAACTCATAGCTCTTCTCCGGGGTCAGATCCGCCAGGACCTTGACTGCGATGGTGTTCAGAGAGTTTGCAAGGCCATTGTTGACCAGCATCCAGCCGGAATATCTGCGGTTTTCGTTCATGGGCCAGCCTCTGCCGTCAAGCTCCATATAAGCAGAGTCCTCATAAGCGGAGCCAGGCGTGATCACGCCTTCTGCAATGGCAGGGCCGTAAACGGTTAAGGGCTTGATCGAAGAGCCCGGAGAAAGCAAGCTCTGCGTGGCACGATTGAGCGTGAGGTTGCCGGGCTTCTCCCCTACGCCGCCGGCCATTGCGACGATGTCACCGGAGGCGTTGTCAATCACAATGATGGCAGACTGCATCTGCTGCGAGGAATAGGTTTCTGGCACATTGGATGCATCCTGGTAGATGGCGTCCACCTTTGCCTGCGCGTCAAGGTCAATGGTAGAATAAATGATATAGCCGCCGGTTGTGACCATCTGGCTTGCGACCTCATAGGTCAGATCCAGCTTTTCACTCAGATCGCGGGTCACGTCCCGGATCACCGTGTCTTCAAAGTAGGTGTAGTAGTCCGGCTTTTCTACGTCGAACTGGTTCTGCGCCTCGCAGTTGGGGCAAATATAATAGTCCCCGTCGGCCTTGAAGCGCTTGAGCGTGCCCTCATAGCCACAGCTTTCACAGGTGAAGGTCTGCCGCCGCGCGGTATCCTGGACCTTGAACTCGAGCTTCTGGTCGCAGGCGGTGTCGTATTCCTCCTGCGTGAGCATTTGCTGCAGATACATCTGCTCAAGGATGGTCAGCGTGCGCTTTTCGTTGTTCTCGGGGTAGATATAGGGATCGTACAGCGAGGGGTTGTTGGTGATGCCCACGATGCAGGCGCACTCCTTCACGGTGAGCTCCTGCAGCTCCTTGCCGAAGTAGACCTGAGCCGCGCTCTTGACGCCGTAGGCGCCCTCGCCGAGGTAGATGGTGTTGAGATACCACTCAAGGATCTCTTCTTTGGTGTAGTGCTTTTCAAACTCCAAAGCGCGGAAGATCTCCATCAGCTTACGGCGGACGGTGACTTCGTTGTCCTTTGAGAGGTTTTTGATAAGCTGCTGGGTCAAGGTTGAGCCGCCGTAGGTGCTTCCGCCGATAAACATATTTGCAGAGGCCGAGACCGTGCGCATCCAGTCCACACCGTCATGCTGGAAAAAGCGCTTGTCTTCGATGGCCACGGTAGCCCCGATCATCTGAGCCGGAATCTCTTCATAGTTGGCCCAAACGCGGTTTTCAACCGCGTAAAGCTGGCGGAGCTCTTCATATTCCCCGGTCTCATGGTTGAGCGCATAGATAAACGAAGACTGGTTCAGCTTTTGTCCCTCAAGGGAGTAGTTCGCCTTGGGCTTGATGTCCTCTTCGATATAGGTGACGGCCTGGTCATACAGCAGCTTGGCCGCCACGCCGCCGATCAGGCCGATGGTCAGCGCAATGACAAGCACAGTGGAGATGATCCGCCAGATGATATGGACCACGTTCCCCGTCAGCGTTCTTTGGGGCAGGTCCCATACTTTACGTTCTTGTTTTTTCTGTTCCATATTGGTCCTCCGTGATCCGGTCCCAACGTATCCTTTAAAATCCGCGGCAGGGATCCGCCGCTGGACAGACTCTTCCATGATGCATTTCAATATACTATACACCATTTTGCCTCCGCTTGTCAAATAGAATACACAAAGATGCGGCGGATTTTACCGAAAATTCACAAATAGAAGGCATGTGTGTCCCTACGGGGAAAGATGAACGAGGCGGAGTGCAAAAAGAAGAAGGACGGCCTTTTGGGCAGTCCTTCTTCTTTTTGCGGGGAAGGGATCAGACCTTCTCCTTGACCTTGGCAGCCTTGCCGAGACGATCGCGCAGGTAGTACAGCTTCGCTCTGCGAACCTTACCTTTGCGGACGGTTTCGACCTTGACGATGTTGGGCGCGTGAACGGGGAAAACCTTCTCGCAGCCTACACCGTAGCTCAGACGGCGAACCGT
>ONCN01000180.1 GCA_900316335.1 uncultured Eubacteriales bacterium
TACCGTAAGGCGGATGAAGAAAAAATTGCGGAAAAGAAAAAGAAACGCGGTTCGGGCAATGCTAAAGCAACTGCAAAGAAAAAGGTGAAAATCAAAGGACTGCGCCAAAGACAGAGGGAAAAGGAAGCACAGAATCCCTATGCAAAATATGACAGAGCGAGAAGAGGAAAGTAAATGAAAATAGGTATTTACGGCGGTGCTTTTAACCCCGTGCATAACGGTCATCTTAATCTTATAGACGTACTCTCAAGAGTGCCGATGCACCCTGATTTTAAAAATCTTGATAAATTTATTATTGTACCTACTGCAGACCCTCCCCATAGGTCGGGAGCCGATTTTGCAAGCGGAATTGATAGGGTTAATATGCTTAAAATCGCTATTAAAAACAATGATGTTTTTGATAAATCCGTAAGCTATAAGCGCTTTGAAATCAGCGATATTGAGTTCAGTATGGTAGGTAAAAGCTATACATACAATACTATTAAAGCACTAAAAGGGCTTTATCCCGAGGATGAGTTTTATCTCTTTATGGGGTCGGACCAGCTGTTTAATTTCCGCGAATGGTATAAGTATAACAAAATTCTCAAAATGGCTCATATAGTAGGCTTCGGGCGTTGTAAAGAGGATAACGAAAAAATCAAGCAGTTTTTAATTGATAATAAGGACCTTGGAGCTGACGCCGTTTATTATTCTCCGATTGAGGTTTCTTCAAGCCAGATAAGAGCAAGAATTAAAAACGGTGTCAAGGAAGCAGATTTGGAAAAGCCTACAAAAACAGTCGTCAGAAAATGGTAAAATTCCTCATGGGTTTTTCAAAAATTCTTCTTTTCCTCCGACTTCCTCCTGTGTTATAATTATCCTGTACATTTGTGCGCGGGATGCGCACGGAATATATTGAAGGAGGATCCCAGATGAAGCAACGGAGGATAAGCAGATTCCTTGCATTTGTCCTTCTGGTCGCCATGACGCTCTCGCTCATGCCGACCTCGCTGGCCTATGCTGAGGAGTCCAGCACCTGGACGCAAACGACACTCGACCAGATCACGGCCGAGGATACGGTTGCGATCACCATGACTGCAAATGGCACGACCTACGCATTACCCACCGCGGCGGTGACAAACGGCGCCCCCGTGGCGGAGGTTGTCTCGCCGGACGGCAGCACGCTGACGCTGGGCAGCGCGGCTGACTACGGCTGGACGATCACGCCGGGCGAGGGCGGCACCTACACCATCGCCGGACCCAACGGCGGCATCAATCTGATCAACAACAACAAGGGCGTCCGCATCAACGGCGCGTCCGCGACCTGGACCTACGACGCCAATGTGGCTCGCTTCCAGACCGCCGACACCTCCGGCAACCAGCGGTACCTGAGCGTTGCGGTTCAGCTTGACACGCCCGACTGGCGCTGCTACAGAACCGACAGCAGCTACTCCGTCGGCACCACCACCCTGTGGAAGCTGACCGGCGGCGAGACCCCGGATCCTACCGATCCCCCCGAGCCCACCGAGCCCCCGGTGGTGACCATCACCCCCATCGGTGACGTGCTGGCCGCTGCCAGCGGCAGCTTCACCGTCCAGGGCGTTGTCACCATGGTGGACGGCAAGAACGTTTACGTGCAGGACGCCACCGGAGGCATCTGCCTGTATCTTCCTGCCGCGGCCACGGACATTGAGCTGGGCGACACCCTCATCGGCACCGGCACCTATGCCAGCTATAAGGGCCTGCCGGAGCTGAGCGGCGCCACCTATGAGAAGTCCGAGGGCATGGAGCTCACCGCCAAGACCACCACGCTGGGCGAGCTCAGCACGGCTGACGTGTGCACCTATGTGTACATCGAGAAGCTGACGGTCGTCGCGGTGGAGGGTACCACCATCACGGTCATGGATGACGCGGGCGACAGCCTGCAGATCTACAAGGCCGTCACCGGCGACACCACCTATGCCGAGAACGACATCATCAACTTCACCGGCGCTGTGGGCATCTTCAACAACCTGCAGCTGCGCAACACCAAGTCTGAGGAGATCACCCGCTGGGTCGCTCCCGAGGAGCCTGAGGTTCCCGTGGATCCGGGTCTGGTGATCCTCTTCACCAACGATGTGCACTGCGGCATCGAGGACGGCTGGGGCTACGCGGGCCTGGCCGATCTGAAGAAGAGCCTGGAGGCCGAGGGCAACACCGTACTTCTCGTTGACGCCGGCGACCACGTGCAGGGCGGCCCCATCGGCACCCTGAGCGAAGGCGCCTACATCATCGACATCATGAACTTCGTGGGCTACGACGTGGCAGTGCCCGGCAACCACGAGTTCGACTACACCATGCCTCGCTTCTTCGCGAACGTGGAGAGAGCCAATTATCCCTACGTTTCCGCGAACTTCATGAACTATGTGGACGGCGAGCCCACCACTCCCGTGCTGGACGCCTACAAGATCTTTGAGGCGGACGGCAAGAAGGTCGCCATCGTTGGCGTATGCACCCCCGAGACGCTGACCAAGTCCACCCCGACCTACTTCCAGAATGAGGACGGGGAGTTCATCTACGGCTTCGGCCAGGATACCACCGGCGAGGGTCTGTACACCGCGACCCAGGCTGCGGTTGACGCGGCCAGAGCCGAAGGCGTGGACTACGTCATTCTGGTGGGTCACCTGGGCATCGACGAGCAGTCCTCTCCCTGGACGGCTCCCGAGGTGATCGCGAATGTGAGCGGCGTGGACGCCGTGATCGACGGCCACAGCCACAGCACGATCAACGGCCAGCTGACCGACAAGGACGGCAAGACGGTTCTGCACGGCCAGACCGGGACGAAGCTCGCCAACATCGGCAAGCTGAGCTTCCTGGAGGACGGCAGCCTGAAGATCGAGCTGCTGCCCGCATCCGAGAAGGTGCAGGACGACGCGGACACGGCGGAGTACATTGCCGGCGTCAAGGCGCAGTATGAGTCTCTGCTGAAAGAGGTTGTGGCCTACACGCCCTACGACCTGACCACGAAGGATCCCGAGACTGGGAACCGCGCGGTGCGCAGCGCGGAGACGAACCTGGGCGACCTGTGCGCGGACGCGTATCTGTACATGCTGGACGCTGATGTTGCGTTTGTCAACGGCGGCGGCGTGCGTGCGGACATCCCGGCGGGCGAGATCACCTATGAGCAGATTCTGAACGTGCATCCCTTCGGCAACGCTGCCTGCCTGGTGGAGGTCAGCGGCCAGCAGATCCTGGACGCTCTGGAAATGGGCGCGCGGGTCTGCCCGGGCGAGAACGGCGGCTTCCTGCAGGTCGCGGGTCTGACCTATGAGATCCACACCAGCCTGGAGCCCAACGTGACCATCGACGAGAGCAAGATGTGGGTCGGCACGGCGGGCAAGCCCTACCGTGTGCAGAACGTGCAGGTTCTGAACAAGGAGACGGGCGAGTACGAGCCTCTGGATCTGACGAAGACCTACCGGCTTGCCTCCCACAACTACATGCTGAAGAACCAGGGCGACGGCTTCGCCATGTTCGGGCTGAAGAACGTCACGGTTCTGCAGGATGAGGTGATGCTGGACAACAAGGTCCTCATCAACTACATCCAGTCCCTGCCCGGCGACGGCGAGCATGAGCACGCGGTCACCGAGGCCTACAGCGATCCCCGCGGCGAGGGCCGCATCACCATCGTGCCCGAGGAGCCCGTGGTTCCCGAGGTGGTCACGCTGGAGAAGCTTGAGGAAGCCCCTGTTGACGGCGACAA
>ONCN01000080.1 GCA_900316335.1 uncultured Eubacteriales bacterium
GGGCTTGGGGCCGGGCATGATCTTTTTGGGCAGGTCCAGCACGTCGATCGGCAGGGTGTCGCGCCAGGAGGAGGCTGCCACCTCCCGCAGAACGTTGTATTTGAGGAGCTGTACCCTGGTATCAAATTTGCGGGTTTGCTTCGGATCCATTGTGATTACCTCCAGTTGTTTTTATATGGGTTTTTGTGTTCGGATGCAGATGGTCAAAAAACAGGGTCACAGCCAGAAGATCGGCGCAGCCGCCGGGCGAGAGATTGCGCGCGATAAACTGCCCGTCGAGCGCGGCGATCTCGGCAAGCTCCGGCACTCGGCCTTCCCGGATCAGCGCGGCAGCGGCCTGCCTTGCCCACGCTACGCCGTCCGGGCCGCCCCGGTGGAGCAGATTGGTGTCTTCTACCGCTGCGATCAGATGCAAAAGCGTCACCGCCGCGGCGTGGTTGCGGTCATAGCCCCTTGCAAGAAGTCCCTGCAGCACCGGCAGCGCAAGCTCGCGCACCGCGGGCAGCCCGTCGGCTACCTGGCCGCGGATGCCCCGCGCGCCGTATCGCCGGTAGAGGCTCTCCCCTGCCGTGTGCCAGGCGGCGGTCTCAAGCTCTGCAAGCAGGGTTTCTCTCGTCATGGCGGCGGCCAGCTCCAGCGCAGCTTCGGGCGCTGGGAAGCCCTCGTCCGCGCGCCACAGACTGCCGCAGGCCGCGCAGAGGATGCCCAGCGTGAAGATGGCGCCCTTGTGCGTGTTGACGCCGCCGGTGGCGGCAAGCATATCCCGCTCGGCCTGCATACCCAAAGGGCGAAGCGCGGCAAAGAGCGCCGAGGGCGTCTTATCGCCGGCCCGGCCTGCCAGAAAGCAGCGCTCCCAGTAGGGGCCGAGCGCGGCTGCGGAGGCCTGGAAGGACGAAAGGTCCATGTCCCGGTGCGCGCCGTTGTTGGCCCGGTCGACCAGGCCGGGCTTGGGCGTGACGGCGACCTCCTCCAAAAGCGCGCGGGTGGCGGCGGCGGTGAGGCGGCGGCGCGCAAGATCAAAAAGGCCGCTTGTAAGCAGCTCCGCCGTGGCCGTTTGCAGCTGCAAGACCGTGTGCAGCCGCCGGGAGGCGCATGCGCGTCCGGGCTCGCCGCACACAAGGCAGGCGCGCTCCTGTCCGCGCTCGAGCTTGCGCCCGTCGGGACCGATGACGTCCATATCGAACAGCCGGCCCATGGGAAGCGACTGCTCGATCTGCACGCACAGGGCCTTGATGCGCTGCGCCGACGCGTTTACGGCAAAATAGCCCTCGTCGCCGGTGGGCAGGCTGCGCGCGTGCTCTTGCAAAACCGCAAAGCGGTTTTGCGCAAAGCCCAGCCGAAGCTGGTCCATGCCCCACAAAAACGCCCTGTGGGAGGCAGGCGTCAGCTTGACAGGCCCAGCCATATTCATGGTAAAGCAGACGACCGGCGCGCCAAACGATTGCAGCAGGGCTGTCTGGATCTCCACCCGCTCCTCCCGGGCCAGAAGGATCTCGGGCAGTGTGATGTCTTTTTGTTGTTGCATGGTATGGTTTTGTCCTGCGTTCAGTAGTGGATCACGTCCTCCTCGCGGCGGATCGCGGCGCGAACCTGTTCAGACTCCGCGCTGCGGAAGTACGAGAGCGTGGTATCGGGCAGCATGTCGGCCACGTCCCCCAGCCGGTCGTCGTGGATGGCCTGGCGGACCTGCGAGGCGGAAATGACCCGCCCGTCGGGCAGGGCCTTGCGCGGAATGATCCGGCATGCCACGCCGTGCTGGGGCAGCGTTTTGGCCATGATCTCGTTGTAGATGCCGGTCACGTGGCTCGTCGGCTCCTCGCCGACCACACGGCAGGTGACGCCAAGCGCCTGCGCGATTTTGGCAAAGATGGCGGTATCCAGCGCCGCCTGGGCACGGATGACGGTATCTTCGTTCTTCAAAAAATAGCTTGGGAAGGTCGCCTTGCTGATGAGATAGTCTCCCGACTCGTGGCAGACCACCCCGGCAAGATCGGCGGTGCCCCGGCGGGCCAGCTCCAGCCGCACGCGCGCGGGGATGGGGCCGGCGTCCTCAGAGAGCAGGAACAGATGCACCGTATCAAACGATGCCGCGGCCTGCTCGATCAGATACCGGTGTCCAAGGGTAAATGGGTTTGCGTTCATCACAATGGCGCAGGCGCTGCCCGGCCGCGCTGTGCGCGAGAGCGCCGCAAGATAGTCTGAAAAGCCGCGGCGGCGGTTTTCCAGAAAGACCAGGCTGCCCGGCACACGGGCGATCTCATAAAAACCCAGATCGCAGAAGAAGCGGGCGCTCGCCGGCTTGGTATAGACAAACAGATGCGTCATGCCCCGGCCTGCCTGGTAGTCCATCAGGTGGGAGATGATCTCGTTGAGCAGGCCCTCGCCCTGGTGGTCGGGATCCACGGCAAAGCAGCGCAGCGTGGGCCCGAAGGCAGAGCCGGTGGCAATGGGCTCGCCCTCGTCGTCATAGATGGCGCAGGTGTAGTCCAGATGCGCATCGAGCGTGATCCCTACCCGCTCTAAAAGCGCCCGAATGCGGGCAACGCCCCTGCGGTCTTGCTGGGATACGGCAGATACAGCCATAGAAAGGCCTCCTTTTGGCAGATCGAGCGCAGAGCAAAACAGGCCGGCATACCGGTCGGCTTTGCTCCGGGTTCGTGGGGGAAAGTCCCGGCGCCGGAGACCCGGCGCCGGGATTGCGAGTGAAGTGATTACAGAGGCAGGATGCCCACAATGACGGCAAAGATCATGCACAGGATGGAGAAAATCCAAACATACATGAACGAAGCCTTGATGTGGTCCTTGATATCCACGTCGGCAAGGCCGGTGCCAAGCAGCGTGGCGGGAACCATGGGGCTGATGAAGGTGGCGCAGTTGCGGCAAACAACCATGGCCACGGCGATGGGCAGAGCCTCGACGCCGAAGGCCTGACCGATGGCGATCATGACGGGCAGCATGCCGTAGAAGTAGGAGTCGGTGTCGAAGGCCAGAGCCAGAGGCACAGACAGGATGCCGATGACCAGAGGCAGGTTCTGGCCAAGGAACTTGGGCAGGATGTTGGCCACGATACCGGCCAGGCAGCGCACCACGGAGGGGATGTCGGTTTCAGCCAGCTCGAGGGTCTTGGCGGAGATGACCTTGCCGTCAGCGCCCATGGAGGAGGTCAGAACGCCCATGAGAACGGCAGCGCCCATCAGGGTGGAGCACATCATCAGAGCGGGACCGGCGTGGAGGTTGATGATCTTCTTGTGCATCTTGGCGGTGAAGCCGTAGTTCACGAACAGGGCGATGGCAACACCCAGCATGAAGGGCACGTAGGAGGGGAACACGTCCCAAATCAGCATGGCGATGACAGCCAGGGTGAGGATGATGTTGAACACGAACAGCTTGGGACGGGCCAGGTCATTGTCGGAAGCTGCAACCTGCTGGCCGTCTTCCAGGGCGACCTCGCCCTCTTCACGGGCAAGCTTGCCGGCAAGACCGGCGCCGCGCTTCTTCTCCTGGATACCGGCCAGGACAGCGTGGGCAAGAGCCAGGATGATGCCGAAGATCTGGATGGGCAGCAGGGTGTTCCACAGAGCGCCGGCTTCCATACCCAGGACGGAGGCAGCACGCATGGTGGGGCCGGCCCAGGGCATCAGGTTCAGAACGCCCATGGCCAGAACCGCGATGCGGAGCAGGGTGGTCTTACGCATGTGCATCTTCTTGAAGACGGGCAGCATGGCGGGCACCACGATACAGAAGGTGGAAGCGCCGCCGCCGTCGAGGTGGCCGATCAGGGCGATGACTGCGGTCATAACGCAAACGCCGATGACGTTGTCGCCGACGAGCTTCATCAGCTTGCCGATGATGACGTCGAACATGCCGGCGTCGGTCATGATGCCGAAGTACAGAACGGAGAAGACGAACAGTGCAGCGGTGGGGGCGGTGCTGTTGAAGCCGGACTTGATCATGGCGGCCATGGCGTCAAAGCCCTCGGAAATCGTGCCGTAGCGGCCGAACAGGACCAGGACAAGGCCCAAAATGGCGGGCCAGACGATAAAGGCGATGGCAGGTTGGGTCCTGCTCTGGAACAGGGTGACAACGATGGCCACAATGGTGATGAGGCCAAGGATGCCAACGACGGTTGAACTCATGTGCGATAAGCTCCTTTCAATTCTCTCTTTTTTTGTACTGTGCGGGGATCTTGCGAGGGTACAGGGTCAGAGGTTGCGGGGGATTACGCTTCGTCTAATGTATACGGCTTGATTTTCCGTACAACATCCAAAATGGTGCCGTCGCGGGCCTCGAGGATGGCCACGACCTTGTCCTCCCACTCCAGATCGTCGGGACGGCCCACCAGGGAGTAGGCCTTTTCCTTCAGTTCTTCAATGGAGACGTGGGGGATGCCGGCCTCGTCAAGGCAGGCGATGAGATCCGGACGCAGGGGGTTGACCGCGATGCCGTAGTCGGTCACGAGCACGTCCACGCAGTCGCCGGGGGTGGTGACGGTGACCACGTGCTCACACACGGTGGCCATTCTGCCGCGCACCAGGGGGGTGACAATGATGCAGCACTTGGAGCCTGCCGCCGTGTCGGGATGGCCGCCGGGCGCGCCGCGCAGCACACCGTCGGAGCCGGTGAGCACGTTGACGTTGAAGCCGGTGTCGATCTCCAGGGCAGCCAGGACCACAAAGTCCAGCTTGTTCACAAACGCGCCCTTGTTGGCGGGGTTGGCATACTGGGAGGCGCTCATTTCAAAGTGGTTCGGCGTCTGGTTGATGGAGTTCACAGCGTCCAGGTCGAAGTCCTGCACGTCGATGACCTTGCCGACCTTACCCTTTTTGAGCAGCTCCACCATCGGGCCGCAGATGCCGCCGATGGCCCAGCCCATCTTGATGCCGCGCTCGTCCATGTACTTTTCCAGGAAGAGGTTGGCAGCCAAGGACGGGCCGCCCACGCCGGTCTGGAAGGAGAAGCCCTCTTTGAAGTAGGGCGTTGCAGCGATGACCTTGGCCACGTTTTCGGCCATCATAAGGTCTCTGGGGTTCTGGCTGATGCGGGCTGCCGCGGAGGCGATCTTCTTGGGGTCGCCGATGGAGTCCACCACCACAACCGCGTCCACGTCGATGGCCTCGACAGACGCGGGCATGTTGGGGAAGTCCACAAGCGTGTCGGTGACCACGATGACATGGTCTGCATACTTTGCATCGGTCATGGCGTAGCCCAGAGAGCCGCAGTTGGACTTGCCGCCGATGCCGCGGCAGTTACCCACGCAGTCAGAGGTGGGCGCGGCCACCACGGCGATGTCGATGTGGACCTCGCCGGCCTCGATGGCGCGGGGGCGGCCGCCGTGGGAACGGATGATGGCGGGCGTTTTGAGCTTGCCCTCAGACACCACGTCGCCGATACGGCCGCGGATGCCGGAGGTCTGCACGCCGATGACGCGGCCGTCTTCGATGTAGTCGGCAATCACGTCGTGCGCGCTGCCCAGGGAGGTGGCAGCCACGGTGATGTCCTTGATGCCGAGCTCCTCCACCGCAGCCTGAACGACCATGTTGGCCACATAGTCGCCGTTACGCAGGTGGTGATGGAACGAGAAGGTGCAGCCGTCCTTGCAGCCGCACTGACGCAGCGCGTCGGCAATGGTCTCAACCAGCTTGGACTCCTGGGGCTTTTCATAACGGCGGGTCTTGGGGGCGGCCTTCTGCATATACTTGCCGTCCATATAGTTCTTGCCCTGATAGACCTCCTTGCCGCCGGTCAGGAGGTAATCGGGAATATCTCTGCCTACTGCGTTTCTCATACCAGATCCCCCTCATACAGCCCGCAGGCACGGGCCAGCTTCAGCGTCCGCTCCGCACCGGGAATGAACGCGATGTCGATCATCTTGCCGTCCACAGTGAACACACCGATGCCGGCCGCACTCTGCTCGCGATAGGCGCGCACGATCTTCTCGGCCTGGACGATCTCCTTCTGCGTGGGGGCGAAGACCTCGTGGACATAGCGGATCTGCTTGGGGTTGATGAGGCTCTTGCCGTCAAAGCCCATGGCCTTGTTCTGCAGGACCTCAGCGTGGAAGCCTTCCTCGTCGTCGAGGTTGGTGAACACGGTGTCAAAGCACTGCACGCCGGCTGCGCGGGCAGCCATAAGCATCATGCCGCGGGCGACCACCATGTCGATGCCGTCGGGCTGAGGCTTGGTCTGCATGCACTTGCGGAAATCGCCGCCGGAGATGGCAACGCCGAACATCCGGTCGGAGGCGGCGCAGATCTCATAGGCGTTGAGGATGCCCTTGGGGCTCTCAAGCGCACCCATCAGAAGGGTTCTGCCCTTTTCCACACCGAACTCTTCCTCGGCAGCCTCTACCGCAGCCTCGACCGTGCGCACGTCCTGCGCGCTCTCGCACTTGGCAATGCGGATGCCGTCGGCGCCGCCGGCGACACAGACGCGAACGTCCTCCTGCCAATGGGGGGTGTCCAGGCCATTGATGCGGACGATGACCTCGGTATCACCGTAGTCGATGGTCTTCAGAGCGTGGTACAAAGAGAAGCGGGCGGAATCCTTCTGGTTTTCTGCCACGGCGTCCTCCAGGTCGAGCATGATGCTGTCACAGCCGTAAATATACGCGTCTTTGATCAGGCCAGGCTTCTGCGCGTTCATAAACATCATGGTCCGGCGCAGACGGAACCGTTCCGGCTTCGGACGAGGGATCATACGATGGCACCTCCCCAGGGAATATTTTTCTGAGACTGATCACAGCTGCGGAACACGGCGCACTCCACTCTGGCCTTGATGGTGCAGTCCAGAGCGCCCTTGTCCACCACGGTGACCTTTGCCTGACGGACCTCCAGCCGGTCGAGCGTTTCGAGCACGGTGTTTTTGATCTGGCGACCGTACTGATTCATCACGCTGCTGGAGATGGCAAGCTCAATGCCGTTGCTGCCCGGCTCCACGGTGACCATAAGGTCGCTGGATTCCAGGGTACCCGCCACAGCGGGCTTTTTGATTTCCATAAGCCACTGTCCTCCTGTCAGAAATATGGATGGTAAAATTTTAACACAAGATAACACTGCGCGCAAATTAGATGTTTTTTGTCTTGCCATAGGTTTTTCCCTATGTTTATGGCGAAATCTTGACTTTTATAATTTCTTTGTTATAATAAGCATAACAAAAAATATTTTTTATTGGGAATGTTGCATAAATCTGAGGGGGATTTTTTTATGAACCTGAAGCAGGCAGATTATATCCGCGCCATCGCCCAGGAGGGCAGCATCACCGCCGCCGCCAAAAAGCTTTTTATCAGCCAGCCTTCCTTGAGCCAAGCCCTGCGACAGGCTGAGACCGAGCTGGGCGTGCCCATCTTTTACCGCAAGACAACACCGCTGCGTCTGACCTATGCCGGGGAGCGCTATCTGCAGACAGCCGAGCTCATCCGCGCAGCCGTTGACCGGCTCGACGGCCAGGTGCGGCAGATCAAAATGGAAAACAGCGGCCGCCTGCGGGTGGGAATCAGCATCCAAAGAGCCACGCAGATTCTCCCCTTCGCCTTCCCCCTGTTCCGGGCGCGGTATCCAAACGTCGCGCTGGAGCTGGTGGAGGAGGGCAGCGCCAGGCTTGAAGAGCTGGTCATGCAGGGTCAGGTGGATCTGGCCATGGCAGCCGTGGAGGCAACCTCGCCGCAGCTCACCTACCAGCTCATCGAAACCGAGGTCATCGGCGTGGTGGCAGGCAAGGGCTCGCATCTGTGCGAGCTTTACCCCAGCGGGACCTCGATCAATCTGCGCGCAAGCGCGCAGGACAGCTTCATCGCCACCAAGCCCGGCCACAGCATACGCGTGGTGCAAGACAAGCTCTTCCGCCGCAGCGGGATGCGGCCGGAGATCCTGCTGGAGACGGAATCCATCGAGATCGCCAAGCGCATTGCCCTGGAGGCCGGCGCATGCATGCTCTGCTCGAATATCTATGTGGACGACACCGTGCGCGAGAAGGGCGGCTTTTATCCTCTGGAGGACTATGAGAATCACAGACATTTCTATGCCTGCTACCCCAAGAACGATTATCTGCCCAAATACGCGCTGGATCTGATCGAGATCTTCCGCACCGTGTTGAGTGAACGCGGCAACAGCGAGTTTGCCGGAAAAACCAGGGGCTGAGCAAGGCCCTTGCACACCGCACACCCGGTAAAGGTCGTATTTTGTTGTTATGTCAACAACATAGCCCCGGTTCCCGCGCCCGGCGCGCCCGGCCGCCGCTTTGGGCGGCAAAGCCGGAAAAAACCGATGATTTCGGCAGTTTCCGGGCGGCCGGCCTGTGGAAAAATCTGTGGATTGTGTGCAAAACTCAATCCGGATGGCAAGCTATGCAAATCAGTTCTGTCAACCGATCTGTACCGGGCGGCAAAGAATACACGCCGATGCAAATTCGTACCCCATTGGGTATTGCGAATTTGCATCGGCGTGTTGTTTGATGAGGTCTTCGCGGCTGGCGCATGTGGTCATGCGCCACTACGGGACGCGGATATGGGGTCAGCGGCCGCCGAAGAGGCCGCCGAGGCCGGAGGAGAATTTTTCGAGGTTGTTGCTGACCTTTTCCAGGGAGGCCACGGTTTCGTTGAAGGCGTCCATATCCAGGCGCTTGAGGGTATCGGCTGCCTCTCGCAGGGAGGCGATGGTCTGGTTGAGGCTCTCCATATCCAGGTCTGACATGGACTTTGCCGCGTCCTGCAGGGCCTGGGCGGTGTCGTTCAGGCCCTCCACGTCCACGGAGGCAAGCTGGTTTGCCGCGTCGGTCAGCGCGTCGATGGCGCCGTTGATCTGCTCCATCTGAAGCTGCTCAAGGTCATACTCCACAAGCTCGATGCTGCGGCTCAGGGCGTTGGCCTGCTGCACAAAGAACACCAGAAGCCCGCCCATCAACAGGCACAGCAGCAGCATCAAGCCCGTCTGCACCCGCACCCAGCGGAGCAACGAGCGGGTCTTGTCCTCGGGTCTGTCTTCCTCAGGGGGCTGTTCCGTCATTTTTTTCGCTTCCTGCTCGGGAAGATGCTCCATCCTGGCGGGCTTGACGGTGGCCGCCTTTTCCTCCGTCCGCTCCTTAGTCATGGTACACAGCCTTCATGCCCAGCATGGTCATGTAGCAGTCGAGCTTTGCCACGATCTCCATCGGCGCGTGCATGGACAAAACCGGCACGCCTGCATCGAGAGTGTCGATGTTGCGGTTGGCCATATAAGCCGCCACGGTGCCGCCGCCGCCCTGGTCCACCTTGCCGAGCTCCGCGGTCTGCCAGACCACGTTGTTCTCGTCAAAGAGGGTGCGGATCTTGCCCATGAGCTCGCCCGAGGCGTCGGACGCGCCGCCCTTGCCGCGCGAGCCGGTGTATTTGCAAAGGGCAATGCCATAGTTGAGATAGGAGTTGTTGCGGCGATCGCAGGTCTCGGCGTAGATGGGATCAAAGCCGTTGGACACGTCGCAGCTCAGGCAGAACGAGCGCTCAAAGCAGCGGCGCAG
>ONCN01000044.1 GCA_900316335.1 uncultured Eubacteriales bacterium
CATCACGGCCCGTAGTGGCCGCTGACTCCAAAGGACTAGCTTCGCGTCGCACAGCGGCCAGTCGCGAAGCGCCATTGCAGGCACCTCCGATTATCAGAATGGTCGGTGGTTGTACAGACCATCGAAAAACGCGCGTATATCGCCGCGTGTACGCGTTGGCGCATGTGCAATGCGCAGCCAGTCCCTTGTGAGTCATGCGTCACTACGGGTGCGAACCCGATTTTATGCAAATCCCCCGGCACACGGTGCTGTGTGCCGGGGGATTTGTCTCGGGAAGCTTATTCGGGCAGATACCGCACGGCGGTGCCGTAGGCCATGACCTCGGCGGCGCCCTGCATGATGGCGGAGCTTGCGTAGCGCACGTTGATCACGGCGTCTGCGCCAAGGGCTTCGGCCTCTTCCACCATGCGCCGGGTTGCGATGGTGCGTGCCTCGTCCATCATCTGGGTGTAGGACTTGAGCTCACCGCCCACGATGGTTTTAAAGCCTGCGCCGATGTCCTTGCCGATGTTTTTGGACTGGACTGTGCTGCCCTTGACCAGGCCCAGCAGCTCGAGCTTTTTGCCGGTGATATAATCGGTGTTCACGGTTAACATGATCGTGTCCTCCTCACACGTTATTTCAGATCCGTCAGCTTACACCGCAGGATCCGTTCTACACTTTCGTCAATGCGCGCCATAGACAGCCGCCCTTCCTCCAGCGCCTGCCGGATGGCCGCAGCGCAGGCGGCGGGATCCTCCGGCATCAGCAGCAGATCGCAACCCGCCAGCAGCGCCAGAACGGCAGCCTCCCCCTGCGTATAGTGGGCGGTGATGGCGCCCATGTTGAGCGCGTCTGTGATCACAAGCCCCTCATAGCCCAGCGTATCGCGCAGCAGCTCTGTGACCAGGGTGGGGGAGAGAGAAGCCGGGGTCTCGTCCCCGGTGACGGCAGGCACGCTGATGTGGCCCACCATAATCATGGGGACCTTTGCCGCAGCACCGTCCCGGAAGGGGACAAGCTCGCACGAGAGCAGCTCGTCCAGGCTTCTCGGGCTGACCGCAAAGTCCAGATGAGAGTCCTCCAACGTTGCGCCGTGCCCCGGGAAATGTTTCAAGCAGGGCAGCACGCCTGCTTCCTGCAAACCCTCGGCGCAGGCCAGGGCCATGACGGATACCACGCGCTCGTCGCTGCCAAAGCTGCGGCGCTGCACAACGGTGTTGCCGGGCTCGGTCCAGACGTCCGCCACCGGTGCAAAATCCAGGTTAAAGCCCAGATCCTTGAGATAGGTCCCGATCGTCAGCCCCTGCTTTTTCGCAAGCGCCGCGTCGCCCGTGGCGCCAAGGTCCGCCATGTCCGGCTGGGCAGGGATCTCAAAGCGCCCGGTGCCCGAGATCCGGGCGACCGTGCCGCCCTCTTCATCCACGGCCAAAAAGACGGGCAGCCCGATGCACTCGCGGCTGATTTGATCCATGTCGGCCAGCATCGCGCGGGTTTGGTCGGCAGAGCGGAGATTTTGCCCCATATAGATGATCCCGCCCACAGGCAGCCGCGCAAACGCAGCGCGGGTAGTCTCGCCCGCGCGGTCAACCGGCCCCTCCAGTGCGGTGAGCGCTTCGGGCGTCACAATGAAAAGCTGCGCGATCTTTTCGTCTGTCGTCATTGCGGAAAGAAGCTCCATAACAGGGTCCTCCTCAATCTCCGGCTCGGCCGGCTGCTCGGTTTGCGCCTGCGTTGCGGGCGTCTCAGAGGGCGGCACTTCGGTCGGCTCAGGTTCAGGCAGGGCGGAGGGCGCAGCAGTCTCGGAAGGAATCGTGATCTGAGGCACAGACGGCGGCTTTGCCGGATCTGCTGCCACAGGCGCGGCAGCGCACCCGGAAAGAAGGGCCCATATCAACACACATGCAAGAATTCTTTGAAGCTTCATAGGGGCGACCTTTCCATGGATTTGCTCTATTTTACCACAGAACATGCCCTGCCGCAAGCCTTTTTCACCTGCCGGGGCTGGAGATTGTGGTTTATACTTGTATTTTATGTCGACATCCTGTACAATATATCTGATATACCCATTTGTGCATCGATGACGCCGATGGGCGGCGGACAGAGATCCGCAAGCATAGACCAACGGAGGAAGACCCATGAAAAAACACATTCTGGCCATATGGCTTGTACTGCTCATGATTCCCGGACTTTTGGCATTTGGCGCGTTTGGGGACGAAGCCGATCTGTATTTGCGTCTCAAAGCGCTTTGTCTGGCGCATCTGCCCCAGGACCCGGGAGGCAGCGCCGCGACGCTGGCCTGGCTGGACCCGGAACAGAAAACGCCCTGGCAGCTTTGCTGGGACGGCGAGACCCTTTCGATCTGCGTCAAAGCGGAGGATCTGACGCTCACACTGCCCCTGTCCGAGGACCCGCCGGAAACCTATCACCTGCGGGCAGATTGGCAAAAGGGCGTCGGCCATATCGACCTTGATCCGGCAGCCTACACGCCGGACACAGACCTGTTCTTCGTCGAGACCCAAGAGGACGCAGAGACGATCCTCGCCGAGATCCGCACGCTGCTGCCGGATCTGATCGAGATGACCGGGGTGGTCACGTCTGACCCGGATGCGCCAAAAGCGCTGGGCTTTGCCGCGTTTGAGCGCCACACCATGCACGTGTATGACGAGGGCACCGTGACTCTTCCGCCAACCTGCGCGGAGGAAGGCTTCCGCGTTCTGGTCTGCAAGGTGTGCGGCGCAGGGCTTGAGCAGCCCATCCCACCCACGGGGGAGCATACCTGGTCCGGCGTGGTGACCCAGGCGCCCACCTGTGAAAAAACCGGCCTTCGCACCGACACCTGCACTGTCTGCGGCTTAACGCAGACCCAGACTCTGCCGGCATACGGCCATGCCTGGAAGATCAGCCAGGTCAAGATCTCCCACTGCGAGACCTGCCACGGTACGGCAGCCTACGTGTGCGCCCGCTGCAGCAAGCAAAAGGATGCCGCCCTGTGCGCCGGCGAGGTCTTCACCGATATGCCGGGCGCCGACCACTGGGCTCACGGCGGCATCGACTGGGCCTATCTGCGCGGCGTCACCCTGGGCACCACGGAGAGTACCTTTTCCCCCGAGGAGGCCTGCACGCGCGCGCAGGTTGTGACCTTCCTCTGGCGGGCAGCGGGCAGCCCGAAGCCCAAGAGCAGCGGCACGCCTTTTGCAGACGTTGCCAAAGCGGATTATTTCTATCAGCCTGTGCAGTGGGCCGTGCAAAACGGGATCACCGCCGGCACCGGCAAGACCACCTTCAGCCCCAACGACCCCTGCACCCGCGCGCAGGTCGTGACCTTCCTGTGGCGGGCTGCGGGCGAGCCGAAGGCCGCGCAGAGCAGCCGATTTGCCGACGTGCCGCACTGGGAATACTACGCCAAGGCCGTGGCCTGGGCGGTCGGCCTGGGCGTTACCGCCGGCACGGACAAAACGACCTTCTCGCCTGAGCAGATCTGCACCCGGGCGCAGATCGTCACCTTCCTGCACCGTGACAGCAAGCACCAGCGCCCGAACACACCGTGGATCCAGAGCTATGCGCTGTATTTCGGACAGACCGCGCTGCAAAGCCGGGCCATGTGCAAGGGCAACCGCACCTATATCAGCCAGGCGGAGCTCAAGCGCACCTTCGGCGCTTCGATTGCGACGGATCATCTTCGCTGGCCGGTCGTCCGCGACGGTGAGGAGCGCTACGTTGCGCTTGCCGACGCTGCCGAGGCGCTGAACCTGTGCGCGATATACCGCGAGGAGGACTGCTCGGTCCACCTTTACCGCAAAGGCAAGGCCCCCTGGGGCAAGCTGACTGCCCAAGCCGGAAGCAAGCCTGCCTATCTTCGCCTGGAGGACGTCATGGCCGACTATGGCGTCAACGGGCGCTTTACGCATGAGAGCCTGATGAAGCTTCGCTTCTTCGGCGACTTCCTGCAAGACCAGACCGACGGCTTCTATATCGCCTGGATCCCGCTGTACGTGAACCCGCCCAAGGGGATAGAGAACGATATTTCCACCCAGTTCAACTTCTACAACGCCGACTTTGTCTTTACGCTTGACTCGCTGCTTACCGACGGCGGCCGCATCGGTCTGCACGGGCTGACCCACCAGGATCACGACAGCGTCTCCTCAGTGGGCTATGAATTCGGCCCCAAAAACGATCTGACCCAGGCGCAGATCGAAGCGCGCTTCCAGCGGGCCAAGAGGATTGCCTCCGATCTTGGCTACAAATGGAGCTTCTTTGAGTTCCCGCACTATGCTACCACGCCCTTGCAGCGCCAGGTGGCCGACCGGCACTTTGACGTGATCTATCAGCAGGACCCGGACGCCAAGATCCAGGGGCAGATTGAGACCCACCAGGTGGGCGATCACACCTGCCGTTGGGTCCCCACCCCGGCCGACTATGTGGACGGCCGGTCAGATCTGAGTGGCATTCTGGGCCGCCTTCGCACAAGCCATGAAAAGAAGCAGGTGATGAGCCTCTTCTTCCACCCCGCGGTGGACACTTATTATCTCGAGCTGCACTTTGACGGCCAGACCGCCAGCTGCACCTATGACCAAAGCGCCAATGTGATGCCCAACGTTGTGCGTCTGATCCGGCAGCTGGGCTACCACTTCGGACTGTTCTGAGCATAGTCTGGTTTCAAGTCTGATTTGGAGGAAGCATGACCCGTTCCATTGATTTTACCCGGGGCAGAATATTGCCCGCTCTGCTCCGGTTTGCCTTGCCGGTGCTGATGGCGCTGTTTTTGCAGGCCATGTACGGCGCCGTCGATCTGATGGTGGTGGGTAAATTCGGCCAGGCTGCGGACGTGTCCGCAGTTTCCACCGGCTCGCAGATCATGATGACGTTGACAAACTTTGTCGGCAGCTTTGCCATGGTGGCAACCGTCCTTCTGAGCCAAAAGCTTGGCGAGGGGCGAAAGGACGCCTGCGCCGGCGTCATTGGTACAAGCCTGCTGCTGTTTTTGGCGGCGGGCCTGGTGATGACGGTGCTGATCCCCGTGGGGGCGCTGCCGCTGGCCCGTCTGATGCGTGCGCCGCTGGAGGCGGAGAATCTCACCGCGGCCTACATCCGCATTTGCGGCGCAGGCTCTGTGGCGATCATCGCCTACAACCTCATCGGCTCCATTTTCCGCGGCCTGGGCGACTCCAAAACGCCCTTGATCACGGTCGGTATTGCGTGCCTTTGCAACATTTTCGGCGACCTTCTGCTTGTGGCGGTCTTCCACCTGGGCGCGCCTGGCGCTGCAATGGCCACGGTCTTTGCCCAGCTATTGAGCGTGGTGTTTTCCTGGCTGCTGATCCGGCGCAAGCCGCTGCCCGTAACCTTCGGGCGGCGCGATCTGCGCTGGGATGGGGGGTTGGTCCGGCGGATCGTCCGCATCGGCACCCCGATCGCCCTGCAGGATCTGCTCGTTGGGGCGTCCTTCCTGATCATCCTTGCCATCGTCAACAACCTTGGCCTCACCCAGTCTGCAGGCGTCGGCGTGGCGGAGAAGGTCTGCGCCTTTATCATGCTGGTCCCGGCTGCCTTTATGCAGTCCATGTCCGCCTTTGTGGGCCAGAACCGCGGCGCGGGAAAGCCAGAGCGGGCCATCAAGGGATTGTGGGCGGCAGTTGCCGTCTCCTTCGGCTTTGGCGTGGTGATGTTCTGGATGGCCTTCTTCCACGGCGACCTGCTTTCCACCATCTTTGCAAGGCAGGGCGAGCTGATCGCGGCCTCCTGGGATTATCTCAAGGCCTATGCCATCGACTGCCTTCTGACCTGCTTCCTGTTCTGCTTCATCGGCTTTTTCAACGGCATGGAGCGCACAGCGTTTGTAATGGTGCAGGGTATCATCGGCGCCTTTGCCATCCGCGTGCCGGTGTGCTTTTATATGAGTAAGCTCGTGCCGGTCTCTTTGTTCCGCATCGGCCTTGCCACGCCCTGCTCCACGGTGGTGCAGATCGGGATGTGCCTGGGGTATCTGCTCTATCTCAAGCACCGCACGGACCTGTTCCGGTCCAAGGAGGGTACATGAACAAGATCCTGGTCAGTCGCTGTCTCATCGGCGCGTGCTGCCGCTATGACGGCGGGAGCAATCTGGTCCCCTGGCTCAAGGCGCTGTATGAGCGCGGCCTTGCCGTGCCGGTCTGCCCCGAGGAGCTGGGCGGCCTGCCCACACCCAGAACGCCCAGCGAGCGCCGTGGCGAGCGCGTGATCAACCAAAAGGGCGAGGACGTGACGGAGCAGTTCTGCCGCGGGGCAGGGATGGCGCTTGCCGTCTGCCGCGAAGCGGGCTGCACGCTGGCTGTGCTGAAGGCCAGAAGTCCCTCGTGCGGCAGGGGAGAGATCTATGACGGCAGCTTCACCCACACCAGAATACCCGGCAACGGCGTGTATGCCGACCTGCTTTTGTCTGAAGGCATACAGGTTTTGACCGAAGCAGAGGCAAAGCCCGAAGCGCTTTAAGGTGCGCAAAACAGCTCCCGCCCGGATCGCAGTCCGGGCGGGAGCTGTTTTGCGCCGTGTGCTACCAGGGACCAAAGGCACAATCGGGCCAGGGGTCTGGCCCTTGCAGGGGTTGGGCGGTCAAGGCTTCCTCCTCGGCGCGCAGCGCACGAAACGCGCCAGGCCCAAGCGCAGGATCGAGCACCAGGCTTCCGATCGACAGCCGTTTGAGGGCAAACACATGGCCGCCCACGGCCTTGATCATCAGCTTGATCTGATGCTTTCGCCCCTCTGTGACGGCAAGCAGACCCTCGGTCACAGGCCGCTGCGGGTTTTTCATCAGATGGTTGTGCTTTTTTGCCGGCAGCATGGCCTCGTTTTCCCCGATGGTGCTGTACCCCAACAGGCGCGCTCTGGCCGGCGCCGACCGGCAGCCCAGCCCCTCAAGCTCCACGCCCCGGCGAAGCGCCTGCATGGCGTCCTCGTCCAGACGGCCAAAGCAGCGCCAGCGGTAGATCTTCTCCACTCGGTGCTCAGGCCGCAGCAGGCGATGGTCCAGCATCCCGTCGTCGGTCAGAAGCAGCAGACCCTCGGTATCCAGATCCAGCCGCCCCACGGGGTGCAAAACAGCCTGCGCCTCGGCTGGAAAAAAGCACATAATGGTCGGTCTCGTCCGGTCTGAGCGCGCGGTCAGATAGCCCTTCGGCTTGTGGAACATAAAACTTGCCATAGACGCCTCCTGGGGATCGTTCTGCTTTTATTCTATCACGCCTGTCAAATCCGCCTCGCAAATATGCTTTACATCGGGGCCGGATCTATGGTATAATAACAAAAAGAATGATGATCCGGAGGCGCGTCATGAACCCTGAGATTATGAAGCTGATCCAAACCAACCTGCCCGGGCTGCGGCTGCGGGCGCAGGAGCCTATGGCTTTGCATACGTCCTTCCGCATTGGCGGTCCGGCGGCTGTTTTTGCCCAGCCCGACAGCGTGGAGGCGCTCTCGGCTCTTCTTGCCCTGCTGCAAGGCGAAGGGCTTACGCCCCGTATTCTGGGGGCTGGCACTAACGTCCTTGCGCCCGACGAGGGGATCGACGGCGTAGTGATCTCCACCCGGGGCCTTGTGAACTGCGAACGGTGCGGGGATACCGGGATTCGTGCCCAGTGCGGGCTGAGCCTGGCCAAGCTCGCGCTCTTTGCCCAGAAGCATGGGCTGGCCGGGCTGGAATTTGCCCACGGCATCCCAGGCACGGTGGGCGGCGGCATGTATATGAACGCCGGCGCATACGGCGGCGAGATGGTCCAGGTGGCTGTGCGCACCCGATTTATGGACCTCTCCGGCCAGATCCACACCTATGAGGGCCAGGCGCAGGGCCTCGGCTATCGCCGCTCCGCCTTTATGGGGCTGCCCGGCCTGGTGCTGGAGACTGAGTTTTCACTTGAGCCGGACGAGCCAGAGGCGATCCTCGCCCGGATGCGCGCCTTGATGGAAAAGCGCCGCGCCTCGCAGCCGCTGGACCTGCCCTCGGCGGGCTCGGCGTTCAAGCGGCCCGTGGGCGGATACGCCGCGGCACTGATCCAGCAGTCCGGGCTCAAGGGCTTCCGGGTGGGAGACGCCGCCATCTCCGAAAAGCACGCGGGCTTTGCCGTCAATCTGGGCCACGCCACCGCCCGTCAGGTGCTCGACCTGCTCAGCCAGGTCTCCGACCGGGTGTATGCCGACTCCGGCATCCGGCTTGAGCCCGAGATCCGCCTGTGGTGAGGCGTCATTCACACGCTATCCTCAGATCGAGGTGATCGACCATGTCATTTTCTTCCCAAGCGAAAAAAGAGATCTGCAAGGACCCCATCTCCCGGCGCTGCTGTGCGCTGGCTGAGGCCTGTGGGGTCTTGCTCTACTGCAATACCTTCACCCACACCCAGATCCGCCTGGTCACAGAAAGCGAGGATCTGGCCCAGCGCCTGCCCCGGCTGTTCTACAAGGCCTTCCGCGTGGATTTTGACGAGATCCAGGCGGGCAGCAAATACGCCTTTTCCATCACGGCCCGCCAAAAGCTTGAGCAGATCCTCCAGGCCGTGGGCTACAGCCCGGAAGACTCCATCACCCTGCACGTCAACTACGCCTTGCTGGAAAAAGAATGCTGCCAGGCGGCCTTTTTGCGCGGCGCGTTTCTTGCAGGCGGCTCTGTGACCGACCCGGAGAAGCGCTACCATCTCGAGCTTGCCACCGCCCACTTTAAGGTCAGCCGCGAGACCCACAGCCTGCTTTTGGATCTGGGCTTTGCCCCCAAGCAGACCATGCGCAACGGCAGCTCTATCCTCTACTTCAAGCAGAGCGACGCGATCGAAGACGTGCTGGCCTATCTCGGCGCGCCCGTGGCCGCCATGGGCGTGATGGAGGCCAAGATCGAGAAGGACATGAAAAACAAGATCAACCGCATCGTCAACTGCGACAACGCCAACACCTCCAAGGTGGTGGAGGCAGCGCAGGCGCAGATCGCGGCCATCCGCGCCCTCGAGCGGCAGGGCAGACTGCAGGAGCTGCCGGAAAAGCTGCGCCAGACCGCGCATCTTCGCATGGACAACCCCGAGGCAAACTTGCAGGAGCTGGGCGAGCTGTTTTCGCCCCCGGTGTCAAAATCCGCTGTGAACCACCGTCTGCGCAAGCTGGTGGAGCTGGCAAACAACTGAGCCCGCCCGACTCAGAACAGGAGGACCGACCATGGCATTTGCCCATTTACATCTGCACACCGAATACAGTCTGCTGGACGGAGCCTGCCGCATCGGCAAGCTTATGGAGCGGGTGAAGGAGCTGGGACAGGACTGCGTTGCCATCACCGACCACGGGGTGATGTACGGCGTCATCGACTTTTACAAGGCTGCCAAGGCCGCCGGGATCCACCCGGTCATCGGCTGCGAGGTCTACGTTGCGCCCCGGACCCGGTTTGACAAGGTCCACGGCCTGGACAACGAGGCAAGGCACCTGGTTTTGCTGTGCGAAAACGAGACCGGCTACCGCAATCTCAGCTATATGGTCTCCCAGGCGTTTTTAGAGGGGTTTTATGTCAAGCCGCGCGTGGACAAGGACCTTTTGCGCGCCCATCATGAGGGCCTGATCGCCCTGTCCGCCTGCCTTGCCGGTGAGATCCCCCGGCTGCTTCGGGCCGACGACTACGAGGGCGCCAGGCAAGCTGCCCTGGAATACAGTGAGATTTTCGGCCCCGGGAATTTCTATCTGGAGCTGCAGGACCACGGCATCCCCGAGCAGCAGCGGCTCAACCCCATGATCCTGCGCCTGGCGCGGGAGACGGGGCTGCCCCTGGTCGCCACCAACGACGCGCACTATCTGAGCAAAGAGGACGCCATGACCCAGGACGTGCTGATGTGCATCCAGATGGGCAAAACGGTGGATGATCCCCACCGGATGCGCTTTGAGACCGAGGAATTCTACGTCAAATCCGAAGACGAGATGCGCGCGCTCTTCCCCAACGTGCCCGAGGCGCTGGAGAACACCGAGATAATCGCCAAACGCTGCCAGGTAGAGTTCGCGTTCAACCACTACCACCTGCCAGAGTTTGTGGCGCCGGACGGCTCCGATTCGCTGACCTACTTCAAAAAGCTCTGCAACGAGGGCTTTGCCGAGCACTATCCCACAGCCCCCGCGGCCTACCGCCAGCGCCTTGACTATGAGATGGGCGTCATCCAGTCGATGGGGTACGTGGACTACTTCCTCATCGTGGCGGATTTCATCCGCTGGGCCAAGGACCACGGCATTCCCGTCGGCCCGGGCAGAGGCTCCGGCGCAGGGTCGATCGCGGCCTACTGCATGCACATCACCGAGATCGACCCAATGCAGTACGCGCTGATTTTCGAGCGCTTTCTGAACCCCGAGCGCGTGAGCATGCCAGACTTTGATACCGACTTCTGCCAGGAGCGCCGCGGCGAGGTCATCGACTATGTGACCGAGAAATACGGCAAGGACCGGGTGGCGCAGATCGTCACCTTCGGCACCATGGCCGCGCGCGGCGCGGTGCGCGACGTCGGCCGCGCGCTGGATATGCCCTACGCCGAGGTGGACGTGGTGGCAAAGGCCATCCCCACCACCCTGCACATCACCTTGAAAGAGGCGCTCTCGGCCTCCCCGGTGCTCAAGCAGATGTATGACCAGGAGCCAAAGGTCAAGCGCCTGATCGACACCGCCATGGACATCGAGGGTATGCCCCGCAACACATCTACCCACGCCGCAGGCGTGGTCATCACAAAGCTTCCGGTGTCAGACTACGTGCCCTTGGCGCGAAACGACGAGACCATCGTCACACAGTACACCATGACCACCATCGAAGAGCTTGGCCTGCTCAAGATGGACTTTTTGGGGCTGCGAAACCTCACCGTGATCGACGACGCGGAAAAGGAGATCCGCAAGACCAGGCCGGATTTCTCCATGAAGACCGTGCCGGACGACGATGCCGAGACCTTCGCCATGCTGGGCGAGGGCCGGACCTCCGGCGTGTTCCAGCTTGAGAGTGCCGGGATCACGGGCGTGTGCGTGCAGATGAAGCCGCAGTCGATCGAGGATATGACCGCCATCGTGGCCCTCTATCGCCCGGGCCCCATGGACTCTATCCCAAAATTCATCCAGAGCAAGCACCATCCAGAGACAATTTCTTATCTCACGCCCCAGCTCAAGCCTATCCTGGACGTGACCTACGGCTGTATCGTCTACCAGGAGCAGGTCATTGAGATCTTCCGCAAGCTGGGCGGCTACACCCTGGGTCAGTCGGACAATATGCGCCGGGCCATCTCCAAAAAGAAGCAGAAGGTGATTGTCCAGGAGCGGCAGGCCTTCGTCTTTGGCGACCCGGCGCGCGGCATCCCCGGCGCGGTGCAAAACGGCGTCTCGGAGCAGGCGGCCCAGAAGATCTATGACGAGATTTTGGACTTTGCAAACTACGCCTTCAACAAGGCCCACGCCGTTTGCTATGCCAAGGTCAGCTACGACACGGCCTATCTCAAGTGCCACTATCCGCGGCAGTATATGGCCGCGCTGATGACCTCGGTGCTCGACAGCGCGGAGAAGATCGCCGGCTACATCGGCGACTGCAAGGACATGGGCATCGCCCTTTTGCCTCCGGATCTCAACCGCTCCGAGGACAAGTTCACCGTGGAGGAGGGCGGCATCCGCTTTGGCCTGGCCGCGGTGAAAAACATCGGCCGCGGCTTGATCCGCCGCCTGGTGGCCGAGCGGGAGCGTGGCGGCCCGTTCCGCTCGCTGGAGGATCTGTGCAACCGGATGCAGGACACAGATCTGAACAAGCGCGCGGTGGAAAACCTGATCAAATGCGGGGCCATGGACTGCCTGGGTCTGAACCGGGCCCAACTGCTTGCCATCTATGCCGTGGTCATGGACGAGGCCGCCGGGCGCAGTCGCCGCAATCTCACCGGGCAGATGGGGCTGTTTGATCTCTTTGCCGACCAGGCCGAGCCCGAAGCCGCCAGCGCCCCGAACATCCCGGAGCTTCCCATCCAGGAGCGGCTGATGCTCGAAAAGGAGACCACGGGCCTGTATCTCAGCGGCCATCCGATGGATCAATACCGTCGGCAGCTCAAGGGCCTGCCCATTTTGCCCATCGTCCAGGTGGTGGGGGAGGAGGCCACGGTCAAGGATGAAGCGCTCGTCACGGTGGCGGGCATCATTCAATCGGTCAAGCAAAAGACCACCCGCAACAACTCCGTCATGGCCTACGTGACGCTCGAGGACGACACCGCCGCGGTAGAGCTGCTGGTGTTCTCCAATGCCTTGAGTCAGTGCGGCGCGTGGCTGCGGGAGGGCAACGCCCTGGTTGCCTGGGGCAAGGTGTCCATCCGCGACGAAAAGGCGCCGCAGATCATCCTCAACCGCGGCAGCAGCATCGAGGAATACCGCAGCGCAGCCCAGCGCACCACGTCGGAGGAGCCAAAGCCGAAGTGTGCCAAGCTCTATCTGCGCCTGCCCTCAGAAGACAGCCTGGAGTACAAAAAGAGCCGGGCCATCCTCAATATGTTCCCCGGCGCGGTGGATACGGTCCTCTTCTTTGCCGATACCCGCGTGCGCCGCGGCACCCGCTGCGATCCGGACCCCATTATGCTGCAGGAGCTCAAGAGCCTGCTTGGGGCGGACAGCGTGGTGGAAAAGTGAAAAAACGCCAAAAAAGCGCGCTTCCCGAGCAGGGAAGCGCGTTTTTTGGCGGCAGACTCACTTTTTCAGACCCAGGCAGTCCCAGTTCTGAATGAAGTACTCCACACCGGAATACAGCGTGGGCAGCACAATGACCAGGGTATAGATCCATTTGAGCCAGGAGATGGCGCCAAGGTCCCACGTCACGATCCACAGGCACAGCACCACCATCGTGGAGAAGGTCTTCACCTTGCCCGACCAGCCCGCCGCGATGACCCGGCCGGTGGTCACGGCGATCAGCCGCAGAGCCGTGACCGCAAACTCCCTTGCCAGAACCACCATAAAGGCCCAGGCGGGGAACTGCTGCCACTGGCACAGAATACACATGGCCGAGATCACAAGCAGCTTATCTGCCAGCGGATCCAAAAACTTGCCGAAATCCGAAACTTGATTGTAGTGCCGGGCAATATAGCCATCTACATAGTCGGTGAGGCTTGCCAGCAGGAAGATGCCGAGCGACACCCACTTGAGCCAGGGGGTACCGGGACTGAGCAAAAACGCCAGCATAAATGCGGGGATCATCACCACCCGCGCGAGGGTGAATTTGCTTGCTGTGGTCATACTTCTTCCTCCTTACCGATCAGGTCGCCGTCCTCGGCACCCAGGATCATCACGTTGACAAATGTGCCCGGCGCGATTTCCCGCTCGGCGGTAAAGCGCACGGTGCCGTCGATGCCGGGGGAGTCGGCGTAGGTGCGGCCGTAGTAATACACGCCGTCGTAGTCCTCGGTCAAAACCTCCATCACGGTGTCAAACCGGCTTTCGTTGTACGCGTCGATCACGTCGCTTTGCAGCCGCGCGATGAAATCGGCGCGCCGCCTTGCAACAGACTCGTCGGGATAGTCCATCTGCGCAGCAGGCGTTCCCTCCTCGGGGGAGAAGGCAAAGGCACCCACGCGCTCAAGCTTGTGCCGCCGCAAAAAGTCGCACAGCTCGTCAAACTCCGCCTCTCCCTCGCCGGGCAGGCCTGCGATCAGGCTGGTGCGCAGCACCAGACCGGGGATCTGCCGGCGCAGCTTGGGGAAGAGCGCTTCGAGGTAGTCCTTGTTGCCGCGGCGGTTCATGCGGCGCAGGATCTCATTGTTCACATGCTGGATGGGGACGTCCAGATACTTTACGATCTTCGGCTCCTCGGCCATGACCCGGATAAGCTCGTCTGTGATCTCGTCGGGGTAGGTGTAGTGCACGCGGATCCAGTGCAGCCCTTCGATCCGGCAAAGCTGCCGCAAAAGCTCTGGCAGCATCCGCTTGCCGTATCGGTCGATGCCGTAACGGCTGGTGTCCTGGGCGACTACGATCAGCTCCTTCACGCCGTCTTGTGCCAGCTCCTGCGCCTCGCGGACACAGTCTTCGATGGCCCGGCTGCGGAAGCGGCCGCGCAGGCTGGGGATCACGCAGTAGGCGCAGCGGTTGTCGCAGCCCTCGGCAATCTTTAAGTAGGCGTAGTGGTTGGGCGTGGTAAGGATGCGACCGACCTCCTGCGTGGGCGCGTGGATGCTGCCGTATTCCTGCACCGTGCGGCCCGAGAGGACCTGCTGCGCCGCGCTGACCACGTCGTAGTAGCTGCCGGTGCCCAAAACGCCGTCTACCTCGGGCAGCTCCTGTAAGATCTGCTCCTGGTAGCGCTGGGCAAGACACCCTGTGACAAGGATTTTGCCGACCAGGCCTGCCTCTTTGTTTTGCCCGGCCTGGATGATGTGGTCAATGGCCTCGCTTTTTGCGGCGTCAATGAAGCCGCAGGTGTTGATGATGACCAGATCCACGTCCACAGGCTCCGGAGAGATCCGATAGCCTGCCTGCTGGAGCAGGAACATCATTTGCTCGCAATCCACCTGGTTTTTTGCACACCCAAGGGACACAAAGCCGATCGTATCTGACATAAATAGCCTCCATTGCATTGGTAATTGCCGGGATCTGGCGGAGCCTTACAGCTCCTGCCGCAGCTCGTAGAGCGCGCTCTGGATCTGGCTCCAGGTAAAGCCCCGACGCAAAGCTGCGGATACGGCCTTATCCCGGGCCTTGCGGTCCGGGTCAGGTCCCAT
>ONCN01000137.1 GCA_900316335.1 uncultured Eubacteriales bacterium
ACATGCTCATCGAGCCCTACTATGATGGCATGCCCAACCAGACCAAGTACCCCATCCGCGACACCCAGGAGTATCCGCTGGAGTGGGGCGGCAAGTTGGTCTTCAACAACTGCATCGTGGGCGGCTCGATCGACGCCCGCTTCATGCCCGCCATCCTCAAGGGTATCATGGAGAAGATGGAGCAGGGCCCCCTCACCGGTTCCTACGCCCGCGACATCGTCGTCAACATCTTCGACGGTAAGATGCACCCCGTGGACTCCAACGAAACGGCCTTCAAGATTGCCGGCCGCACCGCCTTCCGCGAAGCCTTCAAGCAGGCTGCCCCGAAGATCAAGGAGCCTATCTACGACATCGCCGTCACCGTGCCCACCGAGGCACAGGGTGGCGTGATGACCGACCTGCAGGGCCGCCGCGCCATCGTCATGGGCATGGATGCCGAAGGCAAGTACACCACGCTGAAAGCCAAGGCCCCCTTGGCCGAGATGAACCGCTACTGCACCGCCCTGAGCTCCCTCACCAGCGGCCGCGGCACCTTCGCCATGACCTTCAGCAGCTACGAACTCGTCCCCGCCGACGTCCAGCAGGCCCTCCTCAAAGCCTACGAGGAAGCCGCCGCCGAGGAAGAGTAACCGTGAGCAAAGCAATAAGTATTATTGCGTATACTGTAAAGCCCCGTCACATCGACGGGGCTTTCTAGGTGATAAATAGTCGTGCGGGTGTTACTCCGCGTCCATGACCAGTCGCACGGCGCGGCCGCCGCTGCGGTCGATGTCGGTGACGGTAAGGTTCAGCGGATTGAAGGTGAGGGCGTATGAGCTGTAGCTGCTGGTGGCCGAGGCTGACCAGTAGTGGCCGTAGTTGTCGCGTTCCAGAATCTGATAGCCGCTGCGGTATCCCGTGATTGGCAGGAAGATGGCCCCAGCGCTCTGCATCTTGGAGAAATGCGAGGGCGCGTAGGTGTTGGCGCTGAATGAGGCGCCGCCGTCGTTCACGGACGAGGGCAGCTCCACTCCGTCTGGATGCTCATACTCGTCGGGAAAGAGAACCAATCCCTTGACACCGCTTACCGTGGCTTTGGCAAAGCGTCCGTTGGCCGTCCCGCCGACTGTCGATGCGCTGCGGCTGTTGAGCAGGAAGCCGTTTTCGTCCACAGGCTCGTTGGCCTGGGCCACACGGAAGTCGTCCTCCACGTCGGCGGTCATGTACTGGACCTCGTCGGTGACGCGCGAGCCCGTGTACTTGCCGTTTTCGTCGTAGAGCTTTTCAACCTTGCGGAAGGGGGCCTCGACGAAGCCGTATTCGTTGATCTTGGCAAAGCAGGCCAGATAGTTGATCAGGCCGATGTTGGGACCTTCGGGGGTCTCAATGGGGCACATGCGGCCATAGTGGCTGTAGTGGACGTCGCGCACGTCGAAGGAGGCGCGCTCTCTGGACAGGCCGCCAGGGCCGAGTGCGGACAGACGGCGCTTATGGGTCAGCTCAGCCAGGGGGTTGTTCTGGTCCATGAACTGCGAGAGCGGAGAAGAGCCGAAGAACTCTTTGATCACCGCGGTCACGGGCCGGATGTTGATCAGGCTCTGGGGCGTGACCTGGTCGAGATCCTGCACGGTCATGCGCTCGCGGATGACGCGCTCAAGACGGGTGAAGCCCACGCGGAACTGGTTTTGCAGCAGCTCGCCCACGCAGCGCAGGCGGCGGTTGCCCAGATGGTCGATATCGTCGGTGGTGCCGACGCCGTTGGCCACGCAGATGAGGTAGTTGATCGAAGCGAGGATGTCATTGGGCGTGATGTGCTTGGGCAGCAGCTCGTCGGCATAGTCCTCGACGGCAAACTGCCAGTCCTCGGTGGTCCAGTTTTCTTCCTTGGCCTGCTCAAGCAGCTTGCGCAGGGTGGCGAAGTCGACCTTTTCCTTGATGCCGATGGTCTTGGGGTCAAAGTCCACAAACTTGGACATATCGGCCATGGAGTTGGAGAAGATCTTGAGCTCCTTGCCGTTGACGTTCAAAACCGCCTCGTTGACCGCGTGGTCGGAGATCTCATGCGCGCGGGCGCGGGTGAGCACCTCGCCGGGCATAGCCAAAATCTCGCCGGTCATGGGATCGCTGACGGGCTGGGCCAGGGTGGAGCCGGCAAGCCGGGTCCAGATGTCCATCTTCTTGTTGAACTTATAGCGGCCCACCTTGGACACGTCGTAGCGGCGGGCGTCGAAGAACAGGGCCTCGAGATAGGACTGCGCGTTTTCCACCGTGGGGGGCTCGCCCGGGCGCAGTCTGCGGTAGATCTCAAGCAGGCTCTCTTCTTTCGAGTGGCAGGTGTCCTTCTCGATGGTGGCTGTGATGCGCTCGTCCTCACCGAACATATCCAGGATCTTCTGGTCGGTGTCCACGCCCAGGGCGCGGATCAGGCAGGTGATGGGGAGCTTGCGGTTTTTGTCGATGCGGACGTAGAAGACGTTCTGCGTGTCGGTTTCATATTCAAGCCAGGCGCCGCGGTACGGAATGACCGTGGCGGTGTAGGTGTGCTGGTCGGCCTTGTCGACCTCGTCGCCGTAGTACATACCGGGGCTTCTGACGATCTGCGAGACGATGACGCGCTCCGCGCCGTTGATCACGAAGGTGCCGCCGTTGGTCATCAGCGGGAAATCGCCCATGAAGATCTCCTGCTCTTTGATCTCGCCGGTCTCTTTGTTGCGCAGCCGCACGCGGACCTTGATGGGCTTGGCGTAGGTGGCGTCGCGCTCTTTGCACTCTTCGACGGTGTACTTGGGCTTGTCGTTCATGCTGTAGTCGAGGAAGCTCAGCTCGAGATTACCGGTGTAGTCGGTAATGGCGTCGACGTCCTTGAATACCTCATGCAATCCCTCGTCGAGGAACCACTGATAGGAGTCCTTCTGGATCTTCAGAAGGTTGGGCATTTGAAGGATCTCTTCGTACTTGGCATAGCTCTTGCGCAGGGTTTTGCCGAACAGTTTGTCTTTCACCAATGCCATTTAAAATCATCACAGCCTTTCTTGTTGTTCTGTGTTTTTTGACCGCAAAAATAGCACGCCCGGATGCGTTGTCATTTTTGAAATTGCCTCTTGCAATTTACCTCCGAGTGTGCTATACTTTCAGTGTAAACAGGGAAATGTGGCGGAAGGCCGAAATTCCCATAGTTTGGAGTAACATTATATCACGTTGGCAGTGGTTTGTCAATGTGATTTTTTTGTTTTTTGCGAACTTTTTGCCCTGAAAACCGGGCTCTTCTCCCCCGAAACCAGAAACGCCCGCGCCGGATGCGACTCCGGAGCGGGCGTTTCTGGTTTTTCCGTTATGCAAATGGGTCAAGCTTCGTGCCGCGATACTGCTTGCGCACGCCTTTTTTATAGCCGAACACCACGCGCTGGCGCAGATCCCGGGCGTCGGAGGTGGAGATATCCACCACCCGGCAGTGCCGGCTGAGGCTCTTTCTGGAAAAGAGCCAGGTGGAGATATGCCGCCGCCAACGGTAGCCCATGGCCCAGAGATAGGCCTTGATATGGTAGGCAAGCTCCCGGGCCACGCACAGCTCGGAAAAGAGGAAGTCCCTGCCCTGCAGGCGGCGATACTCCCGGCAGAGCTCCTTTGCAAGCAGCGCCCAGCTCTCGTCCCCCACGCTTCGCAGCAGCGCGTCCCATTGCGAGGGATCCGTGCTCAGATCCAGCGCAAAGCCGCGCTTGGAAAAGCGGGTGTTTGCAAGCGCCAGCTTTTTCAGCGCCCGGCGTTCCAGCGCCAGCTCAGGTGTTTGCATCGGCGTCGTTGACCGCGTCGAGGATGGTCTTTTCGGTGGCAAGCTTGCCGTATTTGTCCACGGCCATGCGGTTGCGCTCGCCGTGGGTCAGACAGCCCGCGCCGCCGATACAGCCGCCCACACAGGCCATGCCCTCGATGAAGTTGACGTCGATCAGGCCCTTGGACTTTTTCAGCAGCGTGAGCTTGCACTCCTCAATGCCGTCGCAGGACACAGCCTTGAGCTGGAAGTCCTCGATGCCGTGCTCCTTGAGACCCTCTGCCACAGCCTCGGCCAGACCGCCGCAGCGGGCAAAGATGCGGCCGAAGTAGGACGCGCCGTCGAGCGCGGTCTCGGGCAGAGCGGTGATGTCGATATCCCGGCTGTCAAACAGGGCCTGCAGCTCTTCAAAGGTGAGCGCGGCGTCCACCCAGGGGGAAACCTCGGGCTTTTGGATCTCGGCCTTCTTGGCCGTGCAGGGGCCGACAAAGACCACCTTGGCCTCGGGCTCCTTCTCCTTGAGGTATTTGGCGATGGTCGCCATGGGAGACAGCGAGTGGGAAATATTGGGCACAAACTGCGGATAGTTCTTTTCCACAAAGCTCACAAAGGCCGGGCAGCAGGAGGAGAGCAGGAAGCCCTGCTCGGCAAGCTCCTTCGACTCGTTCTTGGCCACCATATCGGCGCCGAGCGCGGCTTCGACCACGTTGTAGAAGCCGAGCCTGCGCAGGCCCGTGACCACCTGGCCAAGCTTCGCATAAGTAAACTGGCTGGAGATGGCGGGCGCCACCACGGCATAGACCTTGCCGCCGAAGATCAGGCTCTTCTTCAGCATATCCACCACCTGGACGATCTGGCTGACGTCGGTGATGGCACCGAAGGGACAGGCATAGACGCAAGCGCCGCAGGAGATGCACTTCTCATCGTCGATATTGGCGGACTTGTCCTCCTTGGTGGACACTGAGATGGCCTTGATCTTGCAGGCGTTCTCGCACGGACGGGTATGATGGACGATGGCGGTGTAGGGGCAGACCTTCGCGCACATGCCGCACTCAATGCACTTGTCCTTGTCGATGTGGGCCACATGGTTATTGTCAAAGTAGATCGCGCCGCGGCGGCAGACGTCCTCGCAGCGGTTCATCAAGCAGCCCTGGCACACGCTCGTAACCTCATAGCCGGAGGCGGGACATTCGTCACAGGCGATGTCCAGCACGCGGATCACGTTTTCGCCCACAGCGCCCATGGCCTGCTTGATGCGCTCAACCAGAATGGCCCGCTCTTTGTACACGCAGCAGCGCATGGTGGGCTTGGGGCCGGGCATGATCTTTTTGGGCAGGTCCAGCACGTCGATGGGCAGGGTGTCGCGCCAGGAGGAGGCTGCCACCTCCCGCAGGACGTTGTATTTGAGGAGCTGAACTTTGGTATCAAATTTGCGGGTTTGCTTCGGATCCATTGTGATTACCTCCAGTTGTTTTTAAATGGGTCTTTGTGTTCGGATGCAGATGGTCAAAAAACAGCGTCACGGCCAGAAGATCCGCGCAGCCGCCGGGCGAGAGATTGCGCGCGATAAACTGCCCGTCCAGCGCGGTGATCTCAGAAAGCTCCGGCACGCGGCCTTCCCGGATCAGCGCGGCAGCGGCCTGCCTTGCCCACATAGCGCCGTCCAGCCCGCCCCGGTGGAGCAGATTGGTGTCTTCAACCGCGGCAATCAGGTGCAAAAGCGTCACCGCCGCGGCGTGGTTGCGGTCATAGCCCTTTGCAAGAAGTGCCCGTAGCACCGGCAGCGCAAGCTCGCGCACCGCAGGCAGCCCGTCGGCCACCTGTCCGCGGATGCCCCGCGCGCCGTATCGCCGATAGAGGCTCTCCCCTGCCGTGTGCCAGGCGGCGGTCTCAAGCTCGGCAAGCAGGGTCTCACTTGTCATGGCGGCGGCAAGATCCAGCACAGCTTCTGGCTCAGAAAAGCCCTCGTCCGCGCTCCACAAGACGCCGAGCGCGGCGCAGAGGATGCCCAGAGTGAAGATGGCGCCCTTGTGCGTGTTGACGCCGCCTGTGGCGGCAAGCATATCCCGCTCGGCCTGCATGCCCAGCGGGCGAAGCGCGGCAAAGAGCGCCGAGGGCGTCTTATCGCCGGCCCGGCCTGCCAGAAAGCAGCGGTCCCAATACGGGCCGAGCGT
>ONCN01000095.1:0-8744 GCA_900316335.1 uncultured Eubacteriales bacterium
TGGCGGAGTGGGAGGGATTTGAACCCTCGCGCGCTTTTTAGACGCCTACTCCCTTAGCAGGGGAGCCCCTTCGGCCTCTTGGGTACCACTCCGAATCGATGGATCTATCGAAAAGAATGGCGGAGAGAGTGGGATTCGAACCCACGGCCCATTGCTGGGTCACTGGTTTTCAAGACCAGCTCCTTAAACCGCTCGGACATCTCTCCGAATTTGCCCCATAACCATATCATATTTTCGGCGTTTTGTCAAGGAAAAAATGGAACGCATCCGCGGGATGAAAAAACGGTCTGGCTGCGAGCGAAAGCTTTTTCAAACTTTTCAAAATTTTTCAAAACTTTTCAAAACTTTGAAAAAAGATTTTAAAACTATGATCGTTTTTTTTTAAAAGCAGCATGGCTTGATGCAGACAAGATTTAAAATTTTTCAAGATAATTTCAAAAAAAGTCTTGCATTTGAGATACAAATGGTGTATAATGATGGTATCTTAGAAACGTGTTTTATCGAGCGAATTTCGGAAAGGAGTCCTTTCATGGCAGTGCAAAAGCATACCCGATCCCAATTTACGTTTTACGCCTCTTTTTATCGGGCGATCCAAAATCTGCCCAAATCCCGGCGGCTGCGGGCTTATGAGATGCTGTGCGAATACGCCCTGTACGCCGACGAGCCGGGGCAGGAGGCGCCGGTTCTGATGGCGCTCTTTGAGGCCCTGCGGCCCCACCTTGACAGCTCCCGCGCCAAATCCATGGGCCGTCTGAGCGAGCTTGGCGGTTCTTCCGCCCAAAAAGTATCCTACCAAACCGAAGATGAAGAAAATGAAGATGCGTACGATCCTGAAACAAGTACTTGCGCAGATCTGTGCAACAAGGATAAGGATAAGAATAAGAGAAAGAATCAGAATAAGACAGAGAGCAAGATAGAGAATCAGGCAGAGCATGACGCAGAGGAACCGCCCGCGGCGGCGTGGGCTGTGGAAAACGCGCGCACCTGTGCAGAAGCTGTGGAAACACCTGTGGACAGGCAGCAGGCAGGGCAGCCGTATGATCCAACCGCGGCGGCTGCGGTGTCGGACACTGCTGCTTCGGGCCTTGCGGCCCGTGCTTGCCTGCCGAGTGTGGCTGAAAAGTATCTTGAAACAGAGCGAGCAACCAATACCCTGTCCACCTCGTCCGACTGGGCGGCCTTTGCAGCCCCGACACCCCCAAAAGCCCCCGTCCGCGCCGGACCCGAACCCACGACCCCATCCGGTCTTGGCTTTTTTCCACCGGACCCAGCCCCCACGCCCGAAGAATTTGAGTCCCTTCGCAGCGCCTCCCTCCAAAAGCTCCGCCCCTACCTCTCCAGCCATTAGCGCCGCATCACCGCAGCGGCGCAAACCCGTAGTGGCGCAAACCCGTAGTGGCGCATCCCCCCGTAGTGGCGCATGACCACATGCGCCAGCCCGCACAGATTTCGAGAAACGAGCGCTTCGCGACTGGCCGCTGTGGTCAGCGGCCACTACGAGGCACCCATTTGTACGAGGCACCCATTTGTAGGGGCGAGCATCGCTCGTCCGCGGCAGGGGGGACCGAAAAGAAACCGCCGGTGCAAATCCGTACCGGGTGTGGGATACGAATTTGCATCGGCGGTATGATGAATTGGTATTTCCGCAGACGAGCAGGCATTGGCTGCGATATACGAGCGCTTTGCGACGGGGCGCTGTTCGACGCGAAGCCAGTCCCTTGGGCGTCATACTTCGTGACGCTTCGAGTTCAGCCCCTACGGGGCTGGTGCGGTGTTTTCTGCACCTTCTCGCTGCTTTACAGGATGGGGATCTTGATGGTGAGGTCTGTGACCGGCCAGGCGGAGCAGGCGTGGAACCAGCCGAGCTCTTTGTCCATCATGCGTCGGCCGTCGCCGTAGGGGGAGACGAAGATCTCGCCCTCAATGAGCTGGGCGCGGCAGTAGCCGCACTCGCCGCAGCGGCAGTGGGTATCCACGGGGATGGCCGCGCGCTCGAGGGCGACGGCGATCGGCTCGCCGCCGTAGGCGTTGATGACGTCCTCCTGGATGCCGCGGCGGACGGTGAGGTGGAAGAGCTTTTCCACGTTTTCGGCCGGGAAGCCCGGGATCGTGGTGGGATCGGTGGGCTGGCCCAGCACGTCGTGGCGGAAGCGGCGGCAGGTGACGCCAAGCTCGTCCATCGCGCCCTGCACCAGCTTAAACATGGCAAGCGGGCCGCAGAACATCACGGTGTCGTCCGCACCCTTGTAGCGGGCGATCAGCTCTTTGTTGATGAAGCCCTGCTCGCCGTCCCACTCGGGGTCGCCGGAGAGCACGTGCACGACCTTCACGTCCTTGCAGTCGCGGCACACGGCGTCGAGCTCGTCTTTTAAGATGATATCGCTGTGATGGACCGAGCCGTAGAGGATCGTGAGCTTCAAGCCGTGCAGCTTGCCGTAGGCGATCTCGCGCGCAAGCGAGAAGAAGGGCGTGATGCCGCTGCCGCCGGCGAGCGCCAGCACGGTTTTGCTGTCGCGCAGGGGCTCATAGTAGAAGGTGCCGAAGGGCATGTTGCCCTCAAGCTCGTCGCCCACGCGGACGTTTGCAAAGAAGTAGTCCGGCACAAGATACGGCCTGTTGCGGCGGATGGTGACCTCCACATATCCGTCGGGGCCGAGCGCGTCGCACGGGGCCGAGGAGATGGTATAGGGCCGGGTCAGCAGGCTTTTGCCGATGCGCAGGCGGAAGTTGAGATACTGTCCGCTCTGGAACACGGGCAGATGCCCGTCGGTGCTGACCAGGCGGTAGACCCGCGCGGTGGGGGAGGCCTCGCGGATGGACTGCACCCGGAAGGTCATGTGATCCGGATGGAGCTTGTCGGCAAGCTCGCGGACGAAGTCCTTGGGATCGGGCACGGAGGAGGCCGTGGCGATGCTCTCACGTCTGGCCTCGGTGACGCGGGACGCGCCCTGGATATCCTTCAAAAAGCCCTGAACCTTGATGCTCATCTGCCTGCCTCCTTCCGTTTTTCCAGATCCTCCCACACGGCCTTGGCAGCGGCGCGGCCGTTGGTGATCTGCGGGCCCATGCCGTCGCCGGACATGCCGTGCGCGCCGGCGAACTCCAGACCCTGGATAAAGTGGTCCTGCTCCTTCATCTGCAGGCGGGCCACAGCGTGGTCCTCCATGCGGTGGGAGTAGCCGTAGATGCTGCCCTTCCACGCGCCGACGTAGTGGGCGATGGTCATGGGTGTGGTGACCTCAAGCTCGACGATGTTTTTGCGGAAGTCCACACCGGAGATCTTGATGTATTCCTCCATCATCTCGTTTGCAAGGCGCCGCTTGAGATCGAGATAGTCCGTCTCCTGCACGCCCTTGAACGGGTCGTTGGGCACCAGGGCCGTGATGGAGATCTGGCTGAAGCCCTGCGGCACGCAGTTGGGGTTGGCGTAGTTCAGACAGATGGTGGTGATGTAGTTGTACGGCTCGGTGAGATTGGAGTAGTTCTCCCAGATCTCGTTGGTGTCCATGGTCCGGCCGGAGAAGGTGGAATAGTTTTGCAGGCCGTTCTCCTCGGGCGTGCCCTCCAAAACGGCGATCACCGACACCGGGCAGACCGACAGCTCGCGCCCGTTGACCATCTTGATCGCGCCTTCCGGCACCTCGCTCAGAGGCTCGATCATCTGGGTGTAGACCTTGTTGGGGTAGGGGGCCGCGATCACATAGTCGCAGGCGATCTCGTCGCCGCGGCGGGTGCGCACGCCCCGGACCTTGCCGTCCTTGACCAGGATCTTCTCCACCTCCTGGCGGAACTCGTACTGCGCGCCGTTCTGCTCGACCTTCTGCTGCAGCTTCATGGACATCTCGTGGCTGTAGCCGCGGCAGACGTAGGAGCCGGTAAAGTAGTCGGCCATCAGGAAGGCGTAGATGGTGAACGGCAGCTTGTCCATGGGGCTGCCGACGTAGATCCAATAGGGGGTGAGCAGCTCCACCGCCTTTTTGGGCAGATGGAAGGTGTCGATGACCTGCGTGGCGGTGTAGCCCACGGTCTTGACGAAATCCGGATGCTTGAGCAGCATCTGGAGCTTGCTCATCGGCGTGACGGAGAGGATATTCATGCTGTCGTAGACCCGGCGGCACAGCAGCATCAGCTCGTGGACCTTTTCGAACGTGCCGGGCACGGCGGCGTCGATCTCGCGCGCCATGCGCTCGTAGCCGTCGTGCAGCGTGACGTCCAGCCCGGAGTTGGGCAGCACGACGCGGTAGCACTCGGGCACGGGCAGCCAGTCGATGTCCACGCCCATGTCGTCAAAGAACTGGCCGACCTTGAGCCGGTGGTCCTTGGGACCGATGGACATCATCTCGTGCAGCGTGGCCTCGATCTCAAAGCCGTTGCGCACAAAGTCTGTGGCAAGACCGCCGGGCAGATTGTGCTTTTCCAGGATGAGGATATCGGTGATCCCCTTGGCCTGGAGCTGCAGCGCCGCCGACATGCCTGCCAGCGCGCCGCCGATGATCACAACCTGGTAATGATCCTTATAAAAGGGCATAGAACCCCACCTTTCCAATCAGTTTCACGTAAGGTGCGGCTGCGGCGCTCAGAAGAAGCGCTCGACCAGCTCGCGGGAGTATTCGGCGGTCTCGTCCATGTCGCCGAAGGACATGACCTCGCCGGCGTAGAAGGTGTCGTACTTATCCTGCATGGCCTCAACCTTGTCGTACCAGCCGTCGGCATAGTCCTTGGAGAACACATGGGGGAAGTAGTACACAGACCACTCGTTGACCACCTTGGAGGCGGGGTTGTGCATGGTCTTCAGATCGTCGAGCACCATCTTCTTGCAGGTCTCATACGGGACCTCGGGGCGGTCCTTGTGCTTGCGCAGGGCGTAGGTGGTGATGACCTGGTCCACGGTGTCGCGCCAGCGGCGGTAGTAGACCATCAGCCGGCCCAGACGCTCGGGCACCATGTTGTCAAACACATAGTAGGAGATCTCGGGGTGATCCTCGGGCTTGGTCTCCACGGCCAGCACGTCGTAGCGCTCATAGTCGATCTTGGAGAACAGCGCCTTCTCGTCGTCTCTGGCGTCGAAGTAGTCCACCATGCCCACCAGACCGTCGGTGCGGTTTTCCTTGTCGGGCACGAACAGGGGAGCGGTGACGATGATCTTGTCATACTCCTCGACCTTGCCGTTGACGGTGACGAAGACCTTGCCGTCCCTGCGCTCGACCTTGGAGATGGCGGAGTTCAGCCGCGCGGGGTTCTTCAGATGGTCGTTGAGGCTCTCCCAGATGAACTGGGTGCCGTTTTTCCAGGTCCAGAGGTTGATCTTGACAAAGTTCATGCAGGTCTGGAAGTCCAGATATTTCAACACGTAGGCCGCGGGGATCTCGTCAAAGTAGCCGTAGCCAAAGGAGGTGAAGGGCCCAATCCAGATATCCTGGGTCAGCTCCACGCCGTTTTTCTTGCAGAATTCGTTGAACGGCAGGGCCAGGTCCTTCAGATTTTCGTTCACGCCGGACACGGGCTCGCGCTTGGCGTTGGCGGCGGAGAAGCCGTCGTAGCGGCCCTGGGCCACGCCGCGGTGCCCGTTGACGTCATAGCCCTTGTACTTGGTCTCGAGGATCTCGCCGAGGACCTTGAGCTGCTTTTTCATCTTCAGCAGGCGGGGGATCTTGAGCAGGTTCTTCTTGGGCTCAAAGGGCTCGATGACCTTGCCCGCGGCATTTTTATAGTTGCGGTTGAGCTTGGGACCGTCGTGGGTGATGCCGCAGAATTCCTCCACGTCGTGGACCGCATAGTAGGAGGGGACGCCCATAATGGCGCCCATCTCATAGCGGCGCCCGTTATAATGGGGAGACCAGCACTTGCCGCCCACCCGGTCGGCCTTTTCCAGAATGGTGTAGTTGGTGTAGCCCTTCTTTTCCAGGTACATGCCTGCGGAAAGGCCGGCAGGACCGCCGCCAATGATGCAGATACGGGTATTCTTGTCCATAACAATGCCTCCATATTGTTTTTTCTGCCACCCCTTATTATACATCAAATATGATGAAATTGCACGATATTTTTTTGAAATTAAGAAAATTTTTGTATCTTTTTTATAACGAACGTGGTATAATCGGCTCAGAAAGGAGGCGAGGCTATGCGCTTTTCCTCATTTGACACACTTCTGACCCACCAGGCCGAGGCTCTGGGCGGGAAGCCGGCCCTGCTTTGGGAGGACCGGACGCTGTCCTACCGCGCGCTCAAACACGAGGTCGATGCGCGCGCCCGGGTGCTTGCCGGCGAGGGCAAGACCTGTCTTGGCGTGTTTTGCGACGGCAGCCTTGCGTGCGTGATCGAGATCTTTGCCGCCGTGCAGGCGGGCATGCAGGTGGTGCTGCTCGACGAGAACACCCCCGACGAGGCGCTTGAGCGCCTGATCACCTACACAGACCTTGACGCGCTCTGGGGCGACGAGGCGCTTGTGGAGCAGTGCCGGCCCTATCTCACGCCCGGCGTGAGAGACGGAGCGGGAAAGCTTTTGTTTTTCACCTCCGGCACCACCCAGGCGGCCAAGGCCGTGGTGCTCACAGACCACAGCCTTTGCCAGAGCGCCTACAACGGCGCGTCCAAGCTGCCGCTTGCGCCGGAGGACCGGCTGATCTGCCTGTTGCCCTTAAACCACGTGTTCGGCTTTGTGTGCGGCCTTCTGTGGGGGCTGCAGTGCGGCTGTACGGTGGCCCTGGGCCGCGGCGCGCGCCACTATTGGGACGATCTTGCCCACTATGCGCCCACGGCCGCTGCCATGGTGCCGGCGCTTTTGGGGTTTTATCTCAAGCACGGCGGCTTCAACCCCGCCCTGCGCCTGGTGCTCATCGGGGCAGGGGACTGCCCGCCCCAGCTTCTGCGCCGCGCGGAAGAGCTCGGGCTTCGCGTGAGCTTCGGCTACGGGCTGACCGAAACAAGCTCCGGCGTTGCCATCTCCACCTCGGGCAATCCCTTTGCGCTTGAGCTCTGCCCCGACGATGAGATCACCATCGCCCCGGACGGGGAGATTTTGATCACCGCGCCCACGTGCATGATGCAGGGCTATTATAAAAAGGAGTCTGACACCGCCGCCGTGCTCAAAGACGGCGTGCTGTCCACCGGCGATCTTGGCTGGCTCGACGAGGCGGGCCGCCTGCACGTGACCGGCCGGAAGAAGGAAATCCTGGTTCTGCCCGACGGCACCAAGCTGTATCTGCCAGAGTATGAGCACCAGATCGCCCAGGCACTGGGAGAAGGGGAGCTTGCGCTCGTGTTGCGCGGCGGTCGCCCGGTCCTGGTTTTGCCGGGGCAGGCGCGCGACAAGCAGGAGCTTTTGCGCGCGCTCTACCCCGTCACCTGTCAAAAGCCCCGCGGCCAGCAGTTGGGGGACATCCTCTTCTGGGGCGGCCCTCTGCCGCGCACGGCCACGGGCAAGATCCAACGTTGGGAGATCCAACAGAAAGCGGAGGAACTATGATCACACGAGAAGAGCTTTTACAGCGGGCCAAAGAGGTCATCTACGACGCCGTCCCCGAGCTTGAGGGCCAGGAGCTGGGCGAGGACACGGTCATCAACACCGACGCCGCCATCGACTCCATGGGCTTTACCCTGGTCATCTGCCGGCTGGAGGCTGCCTTTGACGTGCGCATCCCCAACCGCCAGTGGCAGCGGCTGCAAACCCTGGGCGACGTGGTGGACGCCATCGAAAAGCGGCTGAAATAACGATGGAAATCTATACCACCACCTTCACGCTGCGAAACGCAGACGTGGACCAATACCGCCGCCTGCGCCCCTCGGTGCTGCTCACGGCCATGCAGGAGGCGGCCATCCGCCACACCACCCTGCTTGGCGCGGGCCGCGAAAAGACGCTCGACCGCGGGCTTTTGTGGGTCGTCGCCCTGCAGCGCGCCGAGATTGCGCGCTGGCCCGAATACGACGAGACCGTCACCCTCAAGACCTGGCCGGGGCGGTCCATGCACCTGTTCTTCCCCCGGTATTATACGCTCGAGGACGCTGAGGGCCAAACCCTTGTGCGCGCCAGCGCCCTTTGGGCGCTGATGGACCGGCAAAGCCGCTCGATGGTCTTCCCCGAAGAGGCCGGGGTGGAGATCCCGGGCGCCGCGCTTGCCGAGGCCTGCGCCCTGCCCCGGGCGGTCAAGCCGATTTCTGTGACCGACGAGGCGCGCTTTACCGTGCCCTACAGCTACGCCGATCTCAACGGCCATATGAACAACACCCGGTATCTGGATCTTGCCCAGGACGTTCTGCCCGCCGCGCTGCGCCAAAGGCCCATCACCCGGCTTGAGATCGAGCACAGCGCCGAGGCCAGAGTAGACCAGACGCTTACGCTCCGCTTCGGCGGCGAGGGCGACGACTGGTTTGTGCAGGGGGAAGGGGAAAAGCGGATCTTCCGCCTGAGGCTGCGCTATGGTTGACCCGGTTCTCATCTGCCCCGTGTGCGGCGCGCCGCTCGATCTGACCGATGCGCAGGCCAGGTGCGCGAGCGGCCACAGCTTTGACCGCGCAAAGGAGGGGTATTTCAATCTTCTGCGCTCGCACAAACAGGGCGACCGCATGGGCGACGACAAGCAGGCCGCGCGATACCGCCGGGATTTTCTCAACCGCGGCTATTACGCTTGCCTGCAAAACGCGCTGACGGGCTTGTTTGCGGGCAAGCAGGGGACGCTTTTGGATATCTGCTGCGGCGAGGGGTACTATACCAGCGCCCTCGGCGCGCTGCCGGGGCTGCGGGTGTACGG
>ONCN01000095.1:8782-12279 GCA_900316335.1 uncultured Eubacteriales bacterium
GCCGCCAAGCGCGGCGGCGGGACCTACTTTGTGGCAAATCTGGCGCACCTGCCCGTGGCCGAGTCGTCGTTTGACTGGGCGGTGCATCTGTTTGCCCCGTTCCAGGAGGCAGCGTTTTGCCGTCTGCTCAAGCCGGGCGGCAGGCTTATTACCGTCGTGCCGGGGCCCGATCACCTGTTTGGCCTCAAAAAGGCCGTCTACGACCGGCCCTACCGCAACGACGGCGCGCTGCCCAAAACCGCGCAGCTCCGCCAGGTAGAGACCATGACCGTCCGGGATGAGATCGACCTGGCCTCGCAGCAGGATATCCAGGCCGTCTTCCGCATGACGCCCTACTACTATCGCACCGGCCCGCAAGACCGTGCCAAGCTCACCCCCCTGGACCACCTTGCCACCCCCATCGAATTCATCCTCGGCGTCTATGAAAAACCCGCCCGCAGCGGCGCATGACGCCCATGGGGACTAGCTTCGCGTCGCACATGCGCCAGTCCGTACACCCCGCCCGCCCGTAGTGGCCGCTGCACTAGCTTCGCGTCGCAGCGGCCATAAGCCCACCGCCCGCCACCGCACCCGCGGTTTTGTGCCCATGCGTGCGCCAGCCGCCGATCCGTCCGGGCCGTTGCGCAGCCTTTGCCTGCGGCGGGATGCGCACCGAGCAGGTTTACGGGCTCCCGTCATAATAACTAAAATTTTTTCAGAAAAACCAAAAAATTTTTGTGATAAGGCTTGATTATTCCGTACAAGGGATGTATACTACAGATAGCAGCACAGCCCCTGCGGGGGCTGTCGATCATGAAAACACGAGCAATATCAGGAGGTATTCTTTATGAAGTACGGTCGCACCTACAATTTCTCCGCCGGTCCCGCCACCATGCCGGAGCCTGTGCTCGAGGAGATCCGGGACGAGATGATGAACTACCGCGGCAGCGGCATGTGCGTCATGGAAATGTCCCACCGCTCCAAGGTCTTTCAGCAGATCATCGACGAGGCCGAGGCGGACCTGCGCGAGCTGATGGGCATCCCCGACAACTACAAGGTCCTCTTTGTCCAGGGTGGCGCAACGCTGCAGTTCGCCATGATCCCCATGAACCTCATGAAGAACGGCAAGGCCGTCTATATCGAAACCGGCGCCTGGTCGAAAAAGGCCATCGCCGAGGCGAAGAAGTACGGCGAGGTCATCGTTGCGGCTTCCTCCAAGGATCAGAACTATTCCTATATTCCCGACTGCTCCGATCTCGATATCCCCGAGGATACCGACTACGTCTATATCTGCGAAAACGAGACCATCCACGGCGTCACCTGGCCCAAGCTGCCCAACACCAAGGGCCATATCCTGGTCTCCGACCAGAGCTCGATGTTCCTCTCCAAGCCCTGCAACGTGTCGGACTACGGTCTGATCTACGGCGGCGTGCAGAAGAACGTCGGCCCCGCCGGTCTTGCCATCGTGATCATCCGCGAGGACCTTATCCGCGAGGATCTCGACCCCAAGACCCCCATCTACTGCCGCTATGACACCCACGCCAACGCGGGCTCGATGTACAACACGCCCAACTGCTGGGCCATCTATGTGTGCGGCAAGGTCTTCAAGTACCTCAAGAGCCTGGGCGGTCTCGAGGCCATGGCCCGCATCAACGAGGACAAGGCCAAGGTCTTCTACGATTTCCTTGACCAGAGCAAGATGTTCACCGGCACCGTCCGCAAGCAGGACCGCTCCTTGATGAATATCCCCTTCGTCACCGAGTCGAAGGAGCTTGACGCCGAGGTCGTCGCCTACACCAAGGCCCACGGCTTTGAAAACCTCAAGGGCCACAAATCCGTCGGCGGCCTGCGCGCCTCCATCTACAACGCCATGCCCAAAGAAGGCGTCGAAGCCCTGGTGGAATGCCTGAAGAAGTTTGAAACCGAGCGGGGCTGACTCCAGCTGCGTGTAGGGGCGAGCACTGCTCGCCCGCCGGAGCGCCGCGCTCCGAGGAGGCTTCGTATGAGCCAACTGCCAACAAGGAAGCCCAATCGCCTTGCATCAGACCAGTATCGCCGTGCCAGGCCGTATTTTCTGACGGTGTGCACCTTACAGCACCGCTGCATACTCAGCCGCGTCGTGCCGGCTCCGGCCGGGGAGCTTGCCCGGGTTGCGCTGACGCGCGAGGGGCAGATCGTACGGAATTCCATTGAGCAGATCCCTGCCCACTATCCGTATGCCAGAGTTGAGAAGTACGTCGTGATGCCAAATCATATCCATCTTCTCTTGTGGCTGAGCAGCGAGCCGTGCCCGGTCTCTGTGAGCCACATCATACAGCAGATGAAGGGCACTGTCAGCAAGCAAATCGGCGCGCCGATCTGGCAAAAGGGCTTTTACGATCACATCATCCGGACGGAAACGGATTACCGGGAGATTTGGCAGTATATCGACAACAACCCGCAAAAATGGGCGTTAGACAAGTTCTACCAAGAAGTATAGCGGGCGAGCACTGCTCGCCCCTACAGAGTCATGACAGTAAGGAGAGCGTTACTATGAAAATCTTAGTTACCGACGGTATGGACAAATCCGCAATGGCTGCATTGCGGGAAAAGGGCCACGAGGTGGTCGAGCAGTTCTACGAGCCGGATCAGCTCGGCGCAGCGCTGCGTGAGTTTGACGCAGTCGTCGTCCGCTCCAAGACCAAGGTCCGTGCCAACCACATCGACGAGGCCAAGGGCGGCAGACTCAAGCTCATCATCCGCGGCGGCGTCGGCGTGGACAACATCGACGTCAAATACGCCGAGCAAAACGGCATCGCCGTGCGCAACACCCCCAAGGCGTCCTCCCAGTCCGTGGCGGAGCTGGCTTTGGGCCATATGTTCGCCTGCTCGCGCTTTATCTCTGCGGCCGGCAGCACCATGCGCCAGGGCAAGTGGGAAAAGAAGGCCTACGGCAAGGGCATCGAGCTGCAGGGCAAGACCCTTGGCATCATCGGCTTTGGCCGCATCGGCCAGCACCTGGGCGTGATGGCCAAGGCCATCGGCATGAAGGTCGTCGCCTTTGATATCTTCCACATCCCCGGCATCGAGCAGCAGCTCGGCATAGACTATGTTGAGATGGATGCGCTGCTTGCGCAGTCCGACTTCATCTCCGTCCATGCCCCCGCCGTTGACGGCGGCGCGATCATCAACCGCGAGACCATTGCCAAGATGAAGGACGGCGTGACCATCATCAACACCTCCCGCGGCTCCAACATCGACGAGGACGCCCTGCTTGAGGCGCTCAACGCCGGCAAGGTCCGCGCAGCCGGTCTGGACGTCTGGGCCAGCGAGCCCACCCAGAACGAGGCGCTCTACAGCCATCCCATGGTGTCCTGCACGCCGCACATCGGTGCGGCCACCGGCGAGGCTCAAAAGCGCATCGGCACCGAGATCGTCTCGATCATCGAAAACTTCTGATCCAGCGGCGCGACGCGCCCGCACACCTTATTATATAATGGAGGCTTTATCATGAACGCATACGTCCAAAGAGTCATTGA
>ONCN01000047.1 GCA_900316335.1 uncultured Eubacteriales bacterium
GAAAAATCTTTGTGTTTTTTGGATTTTGATTGCGCTTTTTGTCGAAACGTGGTATAATATTGGTTCGGAACGTATCGATCCATTTTTTGATGTTGAGGTGATTGCTTTGCCCGCAAATCGTTCTTCCGCCCGGCGAGGCGGATTTCTCTACGCGGCGAACAACGTGCGCAAAAATTTGCTGCGCATCTATCGGCGGCAAAAGTGGCGCGTGAGCCACCTTTGGCTGTTCCCCGTGGTGTTTTTGTATTCTGAGTTTTTCCTGCGCGTCTTCTGCGGCCTGCCTGTGCTGCGCACCTTCCTCTACCCGGTGCTCTTCGGTCTGGCGGCGGGCCTGTTCTGCGTGTGTCTGACCTCCTGGTTCAAGCCGAAGGTCAACCGGATCATCTCTGCGGTGCTTTTGGCCGTGATCGCGGTGTATTTTTCCACAGAGTGCCTGCTGCAAAACTCCTTCCAGGTGTTTATGACCCCCGCCGATATCGCGACCGGCACCGGCGGCGTGGTCGGCGGCTTTGCGGCGGAGCTGTTCCGCACCATCTTCCACGGTCTGGGGAAGATCTTCATCTTCCTGCTGCCGCTGATCCTCTATCTCGGCACCGGCAAGCGCCGGATGCCCGCCAAGCGGCTGCGCCCGGCCTTTATCGGCTGCGTGTTTGTGCTGGCGCTGGTTTTGCAGCTCTTTACCGGTCTTGTGGCCGCGCGGGGCAAGCAGGGCCCCAAGTATTCTGGCCAGTTCAACTTCAACACCGCCACGCAGACCTTCGGTCTGACCACCAGCACGCGCCTGGCATGGAAATACGCGGGCTCGGGCAACAAGACCAGCGACTTTGTGATCGACTCCACCGCCGACACCCAGGACGCCGCGTCTGACCCCAACGATACCACCGAGCCGACCGAGACCGAGACCGAGCCTGTGGTCTACGGCGAAAACAAGCTGGATCTGACCTTTAAAGAGACGTCGAGCGACAACATCCAGGCGCTGAACCAGTACGTCCAGTCCCTCACGCCCAGCAAGCAGAACGCCTACACCGGCCTGTTCAAGGGCAAGAACCTGATCTATATCTGCGCCGAGGCCTACTGCGACAGCGTGGTGTATGAGGAGCTCACGCCCACGCTCTACCGGCTGATCCACAACGGCATCTACTTCTCCGAGTTCTACCAGCCCACCTGGGGCGGCTCGACCTCCACGGGCGAGTATTCCTTCCTCTTTGGCCTCGCGCCGATGGACGGCGTGGAGACCATGCAGGAGGCCGCGGACAACAACAACTATTTCACCCTGGGCAACCAGCTCAAGCGGATCGGCTACCACGGCAACGCCTATCACGACGGCGACTACGACTTCTACAACCGCAATATCACCCACACGAGCCTGGGTTACGACGAGTTTTTGGCCTATGGCAACGGGCTGGAAGAGATCACCGACTGGTGGACCGGCGACATCACCCTGTTTGACAAGACGATGGACACCTATATGGACAACCAGCCCTTCTCGGTGTACTATATGACCATCTCGGGCCACTGCACCTATGTGGACGACGACTACAAGGTGGCCAAGTACCTCGACCGGGTGAAGGCCTATTTCGGCGAAGGCAAGTTCAAGCAGACCACGCTGGACTACTTCTGCTACCAGATGGAGCTGGAGGAAGCCTTGAAGCTGATGGTCCAGAAGCTGGAGGAAAAGGGCATCGCCGACGACACCGTGATCGTTATGACCGGCGACCACTACCCCTACGGCCTGGAAAAATCCCACACCTTCGGCAACTTTGAGGACTATGTTTCGGATCTGTACGGCTATACCTACACCAATAGCTGGGAGCAGGATCACAACAACCTGATCCTCTGGTCCGGCTGTCTGGAGCATGAGAACAAGGACATGGCTGTGGAGATCTCCGAGCCCTGCTACAGCCTGGACGTGGTGCCCACGCTCTCGAACCTCTTCGGGCTGGAATATGACTCCCGTCTGCTGGTGGGCCGGGACGTGTTCTCCGACACCGAGGCCATCGCCCTGTGGAACAACTATAGCTGGGCCACCGTGCAGGGCAAATACGACGCCATCAGCGGCACCTACTATCCCAACGAGGGCTACACCGAGGACCAGGCCTATATCGACCGGATCAACCAGATCGTGTCCAACAAGCTCAGCTTCTCGGAAAAGGTGCTGCACACAGACTACTACGGCTATCTCTTTGACTAACCCGCGCCCGGCAGCGCATCGACCGGGGCGCGGAAGGGCAGGTGTCAGCATGTCGCTTCTGAACCAATATCGCGGGCTGCGGCGGGAGATCTATATCCTCTTCTTCGGCCGGATGGTCACAAACCTGGGCAGCATGGTCTGGCCCGTGATGACCATGATCCTCAGCCGGAAGCTGGGGCTCTCGGCAGCCGAGATCTCCTACTACTTTGTGGGCTCGGGGCTGATCATGCTGCCGGCCAGCATCCTGGGCGGCAAGCTTGCGGACAAGCGCAACAAAAAGCACATCATTGTCACGCTGGACACTTTGAGCATCCTGTGCTATCTCGTCTGCGCAGCGGTGCCCCTGGGCCTTGGCACGGTGGGGCTGTTTGTCCTGGCCGGCGTCTTCCAGTCGATGGAGTATCCCGCCTACGAGTCGCTGTTTGCGGATCTTTCCACCACGAAGGATCGCGAGCGCGCCTATTCGCTGGAATATCTGGGCGCAAACCTGGGCCTGGTCCTCTCCCCCACCATTGCAGGGCTGCTGTTTAAGGATTATCTGTGGCTGAGCTTTCTGATCAGCGCGGTCTCCATCGCGCTCTCCACGATCCTGATCGGCGTGATGATCCGCGACATCACGCCCGTGGAGGACACCGGCGAGGAGGCCGCCTACCAAAAGGGCAAGGACGGCGCGGGCGTTTTGACCGTGCTGCGGGAAAACCCGCTGATCCTGCTCTATATCCTGTGCGGCACCCTCTACTCGGCGGCCTACGGGCAATACGGCTACATCATGCCCCTGGATATGCAGGCCATCCACGGCGACAGCGGCGCGGTCATCTACGGGACGGTGTCGAGCCTGAACTGCATCGTGGTGGTGCTGTGCACCCCGCTGATCACAAAGCTGTTTGCCAAAATGCGGGACACCGGCAAGATGCTCACAGGGCGGCTGCTGGTCTTTGGCGGGTATCTGATCTTTATGCTGCTGCTGGGCTTTATCCCGGGCTACTACCTGTCGATGCTGGTCTTCACCTGGGGCGAGATCTTCTCCACCGTGGCGGAGGGCCCCTACGTTTCCAGCCGCATCCCCGCGAGCCACCGCGGGCGGATCAACGGTCTGATGAGCGTGGTCTATGCCTTTGTGACCGGCAGCGTTGATCTGGCGGTGGGCCAGCTCTATGACCGGGCAGGCTCCGGCTGGGCGTGGGGGCTTATCCTGTCGGTGATTTTGCTCTCGGCCCTGACCGCCCTGCTTTTGAAGGCGCTGGACAAACGGGCCTACCCCAAACTGTATCATACTGGCAAAGACGACGCGCCAGGCTGACGCCGCGCCGCAAAAAACACAACAACACAAACGCCCGGGCCGTCTGGTCCGGGCGTTTGCGCGCAAAAGGCCGCCGGGCGTTCCGGCGGCCTTGCTGGTTACAGGATGCTTTTGTAGAGATCTTCGTAGGCCTGGGCAGGCAGCTTCCAGCTGAAGTCGATGCCCATATCCCGCTGGGCCAGGGCGACCCAGTCGGCGTGGTTGCAATAGTACTCGGTGAGGGCCCGGTCGATGGCGCCAAGGAAGTCGTCGCCGTTGTAGGACTTGAAGGTGAAGCCGCGGCCCTCCTTGGTGGTGGGGTCGTAGGGCAGAACCGTGTCCTTGAGGCCGCCGGTCTCGTTGACCACGGGGATGGTGCCGTAGTGCATGGCGATGAGCTGGCTCAGACCGCAGGGCTCAGACTTGGAGGGCATAAGGTAGATGTCGGAGCCCGCATAGACCCGGGAGGCCAGGGCGGGATCGAACTTGAGGTTCATGGAGAACTTGCCGGGATACTCGTTGGCAATCGACTGCAGGGCGTGCTCATACTTGGCCTCGCCCGTGCCCACGATGACAAGCTGGATCTCCCGCTCGAGCAGGCGGCGGATGATGTAGCACAGAATGTCGATGCCCTTGTGGCCGGCAAGCCGCGTGACCATGGACAAAATGGGGGCGTCGTTTTCCCACAGGCCCAGCTCGCGCTGCAAGGCCCGCTTGTTTTCCAGCTTGTCGGCATAGGTCTCGGCGGTGTAGTTTTTGGCAAGGGCCTTGTCGGTGGCGGGGTTATAGACCTCGGTGTCAATGCCGTTGGTAATGCCCTTGAGATTGTTGCCCTTGGCAGCCAGGATGCCGGACAGGCCGTGGGCGTAGTAGGGATACTTGAGCTCCCACGCATAGGTGCTCGAAACGGTGGTCACAAGGTTTGCCGTGACGATGGCGGCCTTCATAAAGTTCACGCAGCCGTCGTAGGAGCAAACGCCGCGCCAGTAGTCATCCAGGCCAAGAACCTCCTGGAAGAACTCGGGCGCCACCTTGCCCTGGTACTCCACATTATGGATGGTGAAGACCGTTTTGGTGGTGGGGAAGCAGGTGCGGAACTCGGCGTCGAGATAGACGGGCACGAGCGCGCTCTGCCAGTCGTGGCAGTGCATGATCTCAGGCCGGAAGTCAAGCCAGTTCATGCAGGCCAGCACTGCCTTGGAGAAGTAGGCAAAGCGCTCGCCGTCGTCATAGAAGCCATACAGGCCGTCGCGGCAGAAGTAATACTCGTTGTCGATGAAATAGACCTTGAGCTTCTTCTTGCGGCTTTTCAGCCGGAACAGGCCCACATGCTGCTGCCGCCAGGTCAGAGACACGGAGAAGGAGGTCAGAAACTCTGCCTCATACTCGCTGCCGTACTTGATCTTTTTGTAGTAGGGCAGAAACAGCGCGACCTCGTTGCCGGGGAGCTTGGCGAGCTCCCCGGGAAGGGCCTGCAGCACATCTCCCAGGCCGCCGGATTTGATATACGGCGCAGCCTCGGAGGTGATCATGGCAATTTTCATACCACGTCACCTCTGTTCAGGATGACAGGATGTGCGGGGGTGCCGATGAGCTTGACGCCGGCGTTGATCTTGACGTCTTTGTCGAGGATGCAGTATTCCAGGTGTGCGCCGATGCCGATCTCGGTGTTGGCCATGACCACGCAGTCCTTCACATAGCTGCCGGTGGAGAGCTTTACGCCGCGGAAGAGGACGGAGTGCTCTGCCGTGCCAAGCAGCACGCAGCCGTCGGCCACGATGCTGTTGTCGATCTCGGAGTGCTCGCCGTAGTAGCTGGGCACCTGGTCGCGGACCTTGGTGTAGATGGTCAGATCGTCGCGGAAGAGGCTTGCGCGGATCTCGGGATCGAGCAGAGCCAGGTTGTTGCGGAAGTATTCCTCGGTGCTCTCGTTGAACAGGGCGACGTTGTGGAATTCATACGCGCCGACGGTGATCTCGTCCTCGCTCCAGCCGCGCAGGATCATCTCGCGCTCGAAGCGGTAGCGGCTGTGGGCCACGCACTCCTTGACCTGCTCCATCAGGAAATCGCGGCGCATGACAAACAGGCCCATGGAGGCCAGATAATCCTCGGGGGCGATGTAGTCGACCGCCATGTCGGTGATCTCGCCGGACTCGTCCACGCGGACGGCCAGGTCGAGCTGCTTTTTGTTGTTGGCGATGCCGGACTTGACCACCACGGTGACGTCCTTGCCGGACTCCACATGGGCCTTGACCACGGCCTCAAGGTCGATGGCGCACAAAACGGCGGCGTCGGCCAGGATCACGTATTCCTCATGGGAGAACTCCAGGTGGGTCATGGCGGAGTCGATGGCCTCGAGCTTGCCGCGGAAGGAGCCGGCGTGACCGCTGGAGAAGGGGGTGATGAACTCCAGGCCGTTTTCCTCAAGCTCGAGATCCCACTCCTCGCCGGAGCCGATGTGGTTCATCAGGCTCTGGTAGTTGTACTGCGTGATGATGCCGATGTGCCGGATGCCGGCATTGGACATATTTGAGAGGGTGAAGTCGATCTGACGGTAGCGTCCGCCATAGGGCAAGGACGCCTGCGTGCGCTTGTTGGTGAGCTGACCGAGGGTGCTGTCATAAATGTTGGCAAACACAAGTCCCATTACATTTTTCATCTTGTTCTTCCTCCTGCCTTAATAAACTTCGCCGGGCTTGATGACCTGATTGGCCTCGATGGTGGTGTCCTTGCCCACCACGCTGATCTTCCGCTCCTCGCCCTCGGCGAAGGTGCCGCCGATGACGGCGCCGGACTTGACCACGCAGCCCTCACCGATCATGGCGTTGCGGATGATGGCGCCGTCGGCGATCACGGCGTTGGGCATGATGACAGAGTCCTCAATGAGGGCGCCCTTGCCGATCTTGCAGCCGGTGGAGATGACGCTGTGGCGGATGTTGCCGAAGATCTCGCAGCCCTCGGCAATGAGGCAGTCCACATTCTTGGATTCTGCGGAGATGAAGGAGGCGGGCAGCGCGTAGTTTCTGGCATAGATCTTGGCCTTGCCGTCGCCGTAAAGGTTGAAGGTGGGATCGGCGCCCAGAAGCTCCATGTTGGCCTCCCACAAAGAGGCGATGGTGCCCACGTCCTTCCAGTAGCCCTCGAAGTCATAGGCAAAGAGCCGGTGGCCGGCGTTGAGGATGGCGGGGATGATGTTCTTGCCGAAGTCGTTTTCAGAGGCGGGATCGTTCTCGTCGTCGATGAGGAACTTCTTCAGAACGCTCCACTTGAAGACGTAGATGCCCATGGAGGCGTTATTGGACTTGGGGTGCTTGGGCTTTTCCTCGAACTCGTAGATCGAGCCGTCGGGGTTGGTGTTCATGATGCCGAAGCGGGGCGCCTCCGCCATGGGGACCTTGCGCACGGCGATGGTGGCGTCGGCGTTGAGCTCTTCATGGTAGCGGATCATCTTGGCATAGTCCATGCGGTAGATGTGGTCGCCGGAGAGGATGATGACGTTGTCCGGATCGTAGCGCTCGATGAACTTGATGTTCTGGTAGATGGCGTTGGCGGTGCCCTTGTACCACTCAGACTTCTTGGACTTGGCATACGGAGGCAGGACCTGCACACCGCCGTGGGAGCGGTTCAGACCCCAGGGCTGGCCGTTGCCGATGTACTCGTTGAGCTCCAGGGGCTGATACTGGGTGAGGATGCCAACGGTGTCGATGCCGGAGTTGACGCAGTTGGACAGAGGGAAGTCGATGATGCGGTACTTCCCGCCAAAGGGGACTGCAGGCTTGGCGGTGTTCTCCGTCAAGACCAGCAGGCGGCTGCCCTGGCCGCCGGCCAGAAGCATAGCTACACAGCGCTTCTTTTGAAAGTTCATAATTCCTTTTCTCCTTCGTGCTATTATATTGAAATTTATTTGGTTGTATGGGTGTCGAGCTTTCTGCGGCCGGCCTTGCGGCGATAGAACAGAATGCTGAGCGGCGGCAGCGTGAACTCCGCCGAGCAGGGACAGTCGCCCCAGGGCGAGGGCTCGGCCACGATCTGCGGCAGCTCGGTGCCCCAGCCGCCGTATTTGGGATCGTCAGAGTTCAAAACCAGCTCGTAGGTCCCGGGCTTGGGCAGGCCGGTGCGGTAGCCCTCGCGCTTAACGGGGCAGAAGTTGCAGATCGCGATAAGCTCTCTCCCCTTCCGGTCGATGCGGCGGAAGGCGATGACGGAGTTGTCGCGGTCGTCGCAGGAGATCCAGCGGAAGCCGTCCCAGCTCTGGTCGTTTTCCCAAAGGGCTGGGGTGTTTAAGTACAGGTGGTTGAGGTCGCGGACATAGTCCTGCATCTGGCGGTGCTGGTCATAGCCCAGAAGCAGCCAGTCGAGGCCCTGATTTTCGTTCCACTCGATGAACTGCGCAAACTCGTTGCCCATAAAGTTCAGCTTCTTTCCGGGGTGGCCCATCTGCCAGCCGAAGAAGGTGCGCAGGTTGGCAAACTTATCCACATAATAGCCGGGCATCTTGCCGATGAGCGAGCACTTGCCGTGGACCACCTCATCGTGGGACAGGGGCAGAACGAAGTTTTCAGAGTAGGCATAGGTCATGGAGAAGGTCAGGCTGTTGTGGGAGCCCTTGCGGTAGATGGGATCGAGCGACATATACTTGAGCATGTCGTTCATCCAGCCCATGTTCCACTTCAGCAGGAAACCCAGGCCGCCGTCGAAGTCAGGCTTGGTGATCATGGGGAAGGCCGTGGATTCCTCGGCTACCATAATGGGCTGCCGACGCACCGAGAAGGCTGCCTTGTTCAGCCGGCGAAGGAAGTCGATGGCCTCCAGATTTTCCCGGCCGCCGTATTTGTTGGGCTTGTAGTTGGGCCGGTTGTAGTCGAGATACAGCATGGAGGCCACAGCGTCTACGCGCAGGCCGTCGGCATGGTAGACCTCCAGCCAATAGACCGCGTTGGAGATCAAAAATGAGAGGACCTCGGGCTTGCCGTAGTCATAGATGCGGGTGGTCCAGTCTGGATGCTCGTTCATCATGGGGTCGGACAGCTCATAGCAGCACGAGCCGTCGAACTCATACAGGCCGTTTTCATCCTTGGGGAAGTGGGCGGGGACCCAGTCGAGAATGACGCCGATGCCGGCCTGGTGGCACTGGTCGATGAAGTGCATCAAACCCTGCGGCTCGCCGTAGCGGGCGGTGGGAGAATAGTAGCAGGTGACCTGGTAGCCCCAGCTCGGGTCGAAGGGGTACTCGGTGATGGGCATAAGCTCCAGATGGGTGTAGCCCATGTCCTTGAGGTAGGGGATCAGAACGTCGCCCAGCTCCCAATAGGTGTAGAGCGTGCCGTCTTCCTTGCGCCGCCAGGAGCCAAAGTGGAGCTCATAGATGTTCATTGGCCGGCGCAGGATGTCTTGCCGGGCTTTTGCGCCGAGATAGTGGCCGTCGTGCCATTTGTAATCCAGGTTGCAGATGATGCTGGAGGTTTCCGGCAGCTTGCAGGTCCTGGCGCCGTAGGGGTCGGTCTTATACACCTGGCGGCCGTTGGCGCCGGTGATGAAATATTTATAGGCGTTGCCCTCTTTGGCATAGACAGAAAACGCCTCCCAGATGCCGTGGGAGATCTTCTGCATGGGCAGATCCTCAGTGTTCCAAAAGTTGAAATCGCCTGCTACGCTCACAGCGCGGGCATTGGGCGCCCAGACGCGGAAAACATAGCCGCTCACGCCGTCGCGGGTTTCGGGGTGGCAGCCCAGAAGCCGGAAGGCACGAATGTTGTCGCCCCGGTGGAAGGACTCCACCGCGGCCTGTACCCATTGTTCCATCGGATACCTCCGTTTGTTACTGTGATGGCCTGCAAGAAGGCGCAGCGCGCCAAAAAAGCAGACTCTTCCGGTTACTATTATATTCAATTTCCGCCAAATTGCAAGAACATGCTGCCAATTCGTTTGATTGCACAAAAATGATATCAGAAAGTTGGTTTTTTTGCCGATTTTCTTTTCGGGAAGTTTTCCAAAAATTGTTGCATTTTTTTGTGAAATATGCTATATTTTGAGCGTTGTGTATTATCTGTGACACGGGGCTTCGGAAGCCCCTCGGGAAGGAGCGTACTGCATTGATCCCTCAGGAAAAAATTCGGAATATTGCCATCATCGCCCACGTCGACCACGGTAAGACCACCCTGGTGGACGAAATGCTCAAGCAGGGCGGTATCTATCGGGAAAACCAGGCCGTGGTGGATCGGGTCATGGACTCGGGCGACCTCGAGCGCGAGCGCGGCATCACCATCCTGGCGAAAAACACCGCGGTCCACTACAAGGACTATAAGATCAACATCGTCGACACCCCGGGCCATGCCGATTTCGGCGGCGAGGTGGAGCGTATCCTCAAAATGGTCAACGGCGTGCTGCTTTTGGTAGACGCCGCCGAAGGCCCCATGCCGCAGACCCGCTTCGTGCTGCAAAAGGCGCTGGAGCTGGGCCACAAGGTCATCGTGGTGGTCAACAAGATCGACCGGCCCGACGCCCGCATTGACGAGGTCATGGACGAGGTGCTTGAGCTTCTGCTCGACCTTGACGCCACTGACGAGCAGTTTGAGTCGCCCACCATCTTCTGCTCTGCCCGGCAGGGCACCTCCGCCTACGGGCCCCACGAGATGGGCACGGATCTGGTCCCCCTGTTTGAGACCATCGTGAGCTACATTCCCGCCCCCCAGGGCGACAAGGACGGCCCATTGCAGATGCTGGTCTCTTCTTTGGATTACAACGACTATGTCGGCCGCATCGGCGTGGGCCGCATTGAGCGCGGCACCATCCGCCAGAACCAGGAGGTCATGATCTGCGACTATCACGACCCCGAGCTGCGGCAAAAGGGCAAAATCGTGGCCCTGTATGCCTTTGACGGGCTGGGCCGCACTCCCATTCAGGAGGCCTCCGCCGGCGAGATCGTGGCCTTCTCGGGCATCTCTGATATCACCATCGGCCGCACGATCTGCACCCCCGAGACCGTGGAGGCTCTGCCCTTTGTGAAGATCTCGGACCCCACCATTGAGATGACCTTTGCCGTAAACGACAGCCCCTTCGCCGGGCGCGAGGGCAAATACGTCACCTCCCGCAACCTGCGCGACCGCCTGACGCGCGAGCTTCTGAAGGACGTCTCGCTGCACGTGTCCGAGCAGGGCACCGACGCCTTCAACGTGGCAGGCCGCGGCGAGATGCACCTGTCCATCCTCATTGAGACCATGCGGCGCGAGGGCTTCGAGTTCTCCGTGTCCACGCCCAGAGTGCTGACCAAGGTGATCGACGGCAAGCAGTGCGAGCCCATCGAGCGCATGGTGGCCGACGTGCCGGAAAACGCCATGGGCTCTGTGATCGAAAAGATCGGCCAGCGCAAGGGCGATCTGGTCGCCATGACCCCTATGGGCAGCCGCTACCGGCTGGAATTCCTGGTCCCCTCCCGGGGCCTGTTCGGCTATCGCAGTGAGTTTTTGACCGACACCCACGGCGAGGGCATCATGTCCTCGGTGCTCGACTCCTACGCCCCCATGAAGGGCGACATCGACCGCCGCAAGACCGGCTCTCTCGTGGCCTTTGAGACCGGCGAGACCACTGCCTACGGTCTGGGCGGCGTGCAGGACCGCGGCGCGTTGTTTGTCGGGCCCGGCGTGCCGGTGTATGCGGGCATGATCGTAGGCGCCTGCAACCGCAACGAGGACATGTCCGTCAACGTCTGCAAGCGCAAGCAGCTCACCAATATGCGCGCCGCCGGCTCTGACGAGGCCATCCGTCTGGTGCCGCCCAGGGTCTTCTCTCTGGAACAGTGTCTGGAATACCTGGCCGACGACGAGCTGTTGGAGGTCACCCCCCAGAACCTTCGGATGCGCAAGCGGATCCTCGACCACTCCCAGCGCATGCGCGAAATGATGAAAAACCGATAACTGCAAAAGGCCTTCCCACGGTGGGAAGGCCTCTTTGCGCCATGACCCCAAAAGGGACGGGCATGCGCCCGTCCCCTTGGGGTTTTTGTTTTGGTATCCGGGCCGGATCAGCCCTCAACCAGCTTGTAGAGCACGATGGCCTGCTGCTTGTCTTCTGCGTAGTAACGGAAGCGATAGCTGGTGTCGCCGGCATTTTTATTGAAGCGCAGGTAGAAGCCGCCGCTGCCCATGATGACGGCGTTGCCGGCTGCATCCAGCGACACGGTATTTGTGCCTTTGCCATCCATGCCATTTTTGGCCTGAGAATGGCCGAGGTTCAATCCGGAAGCGCTGGTGAAGGTGCCATTGCCGTCGTAGGTGAAATAGTAATCCACACTCTCTGCGGAAATCTCGCCGTCGGTGATCGTCACAGCCTTCACATTGTGGCCGCTGTCGAGAGAGTCAGTGCGGCTGCCATCCATGGCAATGCTGTCGGTCTCGTACACAATCAGATACTGTCCGGCAGTCAGCTCCTCAGCGGAGGTAACCTTCACATAAGACGCGGTAGACGGAGTCGGGGGAGGCGTGGTGCCGCCGCCGAGGTTGGTCTTGAGCGCGGCGATCTCGTCGGCGGTCAGGCCGAGCTCGGTGATGTACTCGGTGGCCTCATTTGCGAGGTTCGCAGTCTTGAGATCTTCCACGCCGAAGGCGCGCTTGAGCGTCTTGACGATGTTGGCGTCTGCGATGGAGGCCAGGGTCTCTTCGCTCAGCGGCTGCTGCTTGCCGTCGACAACGGTGTAGTAGTTGGTGTAGGTCTTGAGATAGTCGGCAACGACCTCGTCGTAGGTCGCACCCATGAAGCACTCGAGCAGGGCGGAGACAAAGCCGGCTCTGTCCTTGCCCTCGGTGCAGTGGACGTAGTAGATACCGGGGTTGGCGGCAAAATGCCGCAGGCCGGTAGCAAGGCCGGACTTGAACTCGTCGGCGAAGAACTCCACGCCCAGGTTCAGATACACCACGTTCTGCTTGGAGTAGTAGGTATCGGCAAAGCCCTCGTAGCCTGCAGCGGTGGCCTGGTCATTGGCCAGGTTCATAATGACCGTGACCTTGGCCTTGGCAAGCTCGGCGTCAGCGTAGGTATTGCGACCAATCTCTGGGTTGATGGGAGAAGAGCCACGGTAAAGCACATCACCCATACCGGTGGTAGTGATCTGTCGGAAATTCGCAAACTCGGCGTCGGTGAGATCGGGATAGTCTGCTCGGTTGTCGGTGCGGTTGATGTCGCGCAGGGTCATCTCCGCGGCATAGCCGCCCTTTTCGGCCATGGTCAGCTTGACCTCGATGGGGAAGGTCACGCCCTCGTTGGCAGTCCAGAACCAGGTCTTGTCCTCGTTGACAGTCTTGGTGGCAATGCCGTAGGTGGTGGTGAAGTCGCCCATGTTGATGGCCAAGAACGCATAGCCCTCGGGCTTGCCGGTCTCGGCGTTCTTGTTGATGAACAGGCCGGGGGTGCCGGAATCCACATAGGAGAAGGTGGGAACCAGAGGCAGATCCAGAGACTGATCCAGGAACTGCACGTTCACGATATCGCCGTAGGCAAAGCCCAGCTCCTCAAGCTTGGCAGCGGTGCAGTTGGTGTAGATGTTGCCATACTTGGTGGTCCAGACGTTGGGCTCGAGGCCGCCGATGATGATCTTGTCGTCTTCCTCTTCCTCCGCTTCGGCCAGAGCATAGATCTCCAGGACGTAGGCGTCCTTGGTCGTGTCCAGATAGTAAGAGGTGAAGTCGTTGTTGTACCACTCCACAGCCTTGTGGTCGCCGGAGGAGCCAACGGCGGTCGTGTTGACCAGATAGGACTTGCCGTCCGTGTGCTGCAGCTCCCAGACGTCGTTGACGTCGTCCAGAGGCAGGGAGTTTCTTGTGCCGTTGGAGAGCTTGTGGCCCTCGGCGTCGGAGAGGGTGAAGCCGCCCTCGGCCGCAGCCACAGTCCACACCAGATCCGCAGCGGGATCCACGATCTTGCCGCTCTCAATGGTGACGTCCTTGCCGGCGCGGTAGTAGGTGTTCACAGCCTCGTTGGACATGGCTTTGGCGGCGGAGGGGCTGTAGATCACGATCTGGTCGCCGTCGGTCAAGGTGGTGGTCAGCTTGTATTCCTTGGCGGTAGAGCCCTGGGTGATGCGGCCCTGGGGCTCGGCGTAGGTTTCGCCGATGACGCCGTCAAGCTCGGTGGTGATGTAGTCCATCAGGACCTCGTCCATCGGCAGGCCGGTGTC
>ONCN01000046.1 GCA_900316335.1 uncultured Eubacteriales bacterium
ACCAACCCGGATGGCAGCTACGTCCATCTGACCGGCCGCGACAGCTTCCGCCGGGCCGAGCAGCATCCCGCCTTCGCGCCCTTTTCCTCCTTCATCCTGCCCTGGAAGGACCGGGTGAACCGAACCGTTACCCCGTGGCTGAGCCTGTCGTTCGTCTGCCGGCAAAACCGGACCTCGACCGACTCGATCACAGACGGGCTCAATTTTATCATCGACCGGGCCGAGGAAGGCCCCATTTACTACGACTTTTACACCGACGACGAGCGCCGGCAGGATCCCTCCAAGGAGGAGACGGGCCTGATCGTGCTCCCCGGTGATCCAGATAAACCGCTGGCCCTGCTGACCTCCGGCGGCGCGTTTCAAAGCGTCTGCCTGTTTTTGGAGGGCTTCCCCGTGGGCCGGGTCCTGCACGAGATGGGCTACAGCGTCGCCATCCTGAAATACCGGGTGGACCCCAACGCCAAGGACTTCGCCGAGTCCGAGGCAAACTGCCTGGACAAGGCCAACGAGGATTTTGCCCGCGCGCTGGACTTCCTCTTTGCGCACCAGAGCGAGCTCGGCGTGTCCATGGAGGACTACTCCGTCTGGGGCTTCTCCGCCGGCGGGCGGACCACCTCCCTGTGGGCGCTGGACAACAGCTATGGCTATGCCGCCCACGGCCTTCCGAAGCCTGCGGCCATGGTGCTGGTCTACTCCGGCTGGTACGATCCGCGCTTTGACAGGCAGTATGGCACGGCGCCTGCCACCTTCTTTGCCTGGCTGCCCGAGGACGACGTGATCGGCGAAGAGAACATGCGCGGCATTCAAACGTATATCGACCTGCTCAAAGCCCAGAACACCCCGGTCGAGACGGTGGAGTACCACACCGCCAAGCACGGCTTTGGCGAGGGCCGCGGCACCGACGCCGAGGGCTGGATCCAGCTTGCCGCCGACTTCTGGCAGCGGCAGCAGGAGAACTGACTGGCCATATGCCGGGACAGCGTCCCAAATCTGATCTGTAAGGAGATACCGCATGCTTACCATCCGACGCTTTACCGTTGAAAGCCTGGTCCGTGGCTGTGTTACGGACAATCCCCGTCCCCGCTTCAGCTTCAGCACCGACACCGACCGCCCGGGCGACCGTTTGACGGCCGCCACCCTGCGGGTGGGGGACTGGCAGGCTGACGCGCTGGATCAAATCGCCATTCCCTACGGCGGCGCGCCGCTCAAGCCCTTTACCGCGTATACCGCCGTGCTTGAGCTCACCGCGCAGTCCGGCGACACCGCCCGCGGCGAGCTGCACTTTGAAACCGGGCGGCTGGACACCCCCTGGCAGGCCGTGTGGATCTCAGACCCCGAGTACCGCTTCACCGAAAAGAAGGTCTCGCCCGAGCCGATGTGCTTCCGCCGCGTCTTCACGCCGGGCAAGACCGTCACCCGCGCCCGGATCTATGCCACCGCCCTTGGCGTGTATGAGCTGGAGCTCAACAGCAAAAAGGTGGGCGATCGCTATTTCGCCCCGGGCTTTACGAGCTACCGCAGCCAGCTTCCGTACCAGTGCTATGAGATCACAGACGCCCTGGCGGGCCAAAACGAGCTTTTGGTCCACGTCGGCGGCGGCTGGGCGGTGGGCTCGTATCTCTACACCCGCAAAAACCGGCACGACGGCGACCGCCAGGCCCTGCTTTTGGAGCTGCGATTGGAGTATGCCGACGGCACCGCCGAAATCCTCGGCACCGACGCGCAGTGGACGGTCAGCCGCGAGGGGCCCTTCCGTATGGCGGATCTCTACGACGGCGAGACCTACGATGCGCGCGTGGAGCCTGCCAGGCTGCGCTGGCGGCAAGCCGCGCCCGAAAAGCTTCGCATCAGCCCCCGGCTGATCGCGGACTACGGCGCGCCGGTCAAGGCCCACGAGCGCTTTGCGCCCGTGCAGTGGCACAAGGGCCCCGACGGCCTTTGGATCTGCGACTTCGGCCAGAACCTGGCCGGTGTGGTGGAGCTCACCATCGACGGCAGGGCAGGGCAGACCATCACGCTGCGCCACGCTGAGATCTTATACCCAGACGGCAGCCTGAACCGCACCTTTTTGCGCACGGCCAAGGCCACTGCCACCTATATCTGCAAAGACGGCGTGCAAACCTACCGCCCCCGCATGAGCTACATGGGCTTCCGCTACGTCAGCCTGGAGGGCGCCGTGCCCGAGCAGATCCAGCTCACCGCCGTCGCGCTGTATTCCGACCTTCCCGCGGTGGGCGGCTTTGCCTGCTCCAACGAGATGGTCAACCGCCTGCAAAGCAACATCCTCTGGGGTGCAAAGTCCAACCTGGTGGACATCCCCACCGACTGCCCGCAGCGTGACGAGCGCCTGGGCTGGACGGGCGATATCGCCGTCTTCTCGCCCACGGCCTGCTTCAACTTTGATATGAGCCGCTTTTTCGACAAGTGGCTGCGCGACGTGCGCGCCGAGCAGGGCCCCGGCGGCGGCATCCCCAACGTGGTGCCCGCGCAGGGCTTCGGCTTTCCCACCACCATGCCGCTGATGGCCATCGACTGGTGGGGCGACGCCTGCGTGCTGGTGCCCTGGGCCGAATACCGGGCCAGAGGCGACCGCAGCGTGCTCACGCAGAACTATGAGACCATGAAGCGCTACGTCAAGGCCTGCGCCTTCTGGGCGCGGCTTGGCAGCTTCGGCAAGCACCGCTACCTGTGGAACACACCCGCCACGCTGCACTTTGGCGACTGGGTCACGCCGGATCTGCCGCAGATGAAGCAGTGGCAGGCCCGCGCCAAGTGGACGGCCACGGCAAGCCTGTGCAACACCGCCGGCATTCTCTCCCAGGTGGCCTCCATCCTGGGCAAGGAGGCCGACGCTGCGCGATACAAGGCCCTTTCCGAGCGGGTGGCCGACGCCTATATCTCGATTTTGACCGACGGCAAGGGCAGGCTTCTGGAGGAGTTCCAGACCGCCTACGTGCTGCCGCTGCACGTCGGCATGTTCCCCGACCGGGCCACGCAGAAGGCCGCGGCCGACCGCCTGTGCAAGCTGGCCGAGGACCAGGACTGGCGCATCGGCACGGGCTTCCCCGGCACGCCCTACATCCTCTTCGCCCTGGCCGACAACGGCCATGCCGACGGCGCGTATCAGATGCTCTTGTGCGACCGCTGCCCCTCGTGGCTCTACGAGGTGCGCCAGGGCGCCACCACCGTCTGGGAGCGCTGGGACGCGCTGGATGAAAACGGCCTTTGCCCCATCGGAGACGACGGCACCGACGTCATGATCTCCTACAACCACTATGCCTCCGGCGCGGTGGGCGACTTCCTCTATCGCCGCGTGGCGGGCCTTGAGGCGCTTGCGCCGGGCTATCGCCGCTTTGTGGTGCGGCCCGTGCCGGGCGGCGGCCTGCAATGGGCCAAGGCCCACACCGAGACGCCCTTCGGTCTGCTCTCGGCAAGCTGGCAGATCCAAGACGGCACGTTCACGCTCACCGTCCACGCCCCAATGGGCGCAGAAGGCCAGGCGGTGCTGCCCGACGGAAGCGAGCACCCCTGCCTGTGCGGAGAAAACACCTTCACCTGCCGTCTGACCAAGGAGATGCGTCTATGAAAGAACAAAGCAAAACCGATCTGTTGAGCCTTGGCTGTTTGTGCCTGCTTGCCGGCTTTGCCCTGTGGCAGACGGTAAAATACATCCGCCTGGGCAACCTCACGGCCTTTGTCACCGTGGCCGTGCTCGAAGCGCTTGTGCTGCTCTTCGGCCTTCTGAGTCTGCGCGGCAGGATGCCGTGGCTGATGCTGCTTCTGGCCGTGGGGCTGTACGTGGTGCACTTCATCACAAGCTACGGCGAGTATAAATCCTTCAACTGGATCTACCTGGTCCAGTGTGCCCTGTGCGCCATCTGGGCCATTGCGGGCACCGTTTTGCAGCTTAAGGGCAAGGAGCCCATTCGCCCCATGAGCTGGCTGAGCCTTGGGCTCATCGTGGTGATCGCGGGCGTGTTTCTTCTGACCTGGCAGGGCAAGACCCGGGATGGCAAGCAGGCCGAGGGCCAGCCCCGGCGCGAGCTGTGGGCCGTCCCGTCGCGGCTTGACGCGGTGCCCTCGTCCCAGCCCGGCACGCTCGAGGAGCTGGTGTACGACACCCGCGCCTACGGCACCGACGGGCGCAGCGTGCAAAAACGGGCGCTGGTCTATCTGCCCTACGGCTACGACGAGAGCCGGCAGTATAACATCCTCTATCTGATGCACGGCACCGGCGACGACGAGAACTACTGGCTCAAGACCCATGCATACAACAAGATCATGCTAGACCGCATGATCGAGGAGGGCTATATCGAGCCGCTGATCGTGGTCACGCCCACCTTCTACGTGGAAGACGACTTCAAGGACGCCGGCGCGAGCCTGGATCCTCTGACCTTCTCGTTCAAGGACGAGCTGCGAAACGATCTGATGCCGCTCGTTGAGTCGCGCTATGCGACCTACGCGCCCACCGCCGATGCATCGCCAGCCGCGACCACCGGGCCTTTGCGGGCCTCTCCCGCGGCTCTGTGACCACCTGCCACGCTGCCTTCTGCGGCAGCCTGGACTATTTCTCCTGGTTTGGCATGTTCAGCGCCTTCCGCACCGAGCGGGACTATCTGGTGCAAACCCTGCAAAGCCCCGCCTTCCGGGACTATCCCATCCACTACCTCTATATGACCACCGGCAACTTCGACTTTGCTCTGCCAAACCAGGTCTCGGGCTATGAGATGCTGCTTCAGACCGAGCCCCGCCTGCAGTGGGGCGAGAACACCACCTTCGACACCTTCCCCATGCGCTATCACTCCATCGGCAACTGGCATTTGGCTTTGTACAACTTCCTGCAAAAAATATTTTAATTCGGAGGAACCATCATGAGAAAGCAAGACTTTAACCACGGCTGGTCCTATGCCCATCTGGGCGAGAAGGAGCTCACCCCCGTCAGCATCCCGCACGACGCCATGCTGGGCGAGCCCAAGTCTGAGATCGCCGCCGGCGGCAAAAACACCGGCTGGTACGAGGGCTTCGACTATGTGTATGAAAAGCGCTTCACCCCCGACGAAACCCTGGCCGCCCGCGTCGCGGTTTTGGAGTTTGAGGGCGTGTACCGCTGCGCCGAGGTCTGGCTCGACGGCGAAAAGCTGTCCTTCCGTCCGTATGGCTACACCAACTTCTACGTGGATCTGACCGGCAAGCTGACCGCCGGCAAGCAGAGCGTTTTGCAGGTCATCTGCCGCAACGCAGACCAGCCCAACTCCCGGTGGTACTCCGGCGCGGGGTTGTATCGCCCCGTCTGGCTGTGGACCGCGCCCAAGGCACACATCCAGCAAAACGGGCTCACGGTGCGCACCCTGTCCATCGACCCGCCCACGGTGGAGGTCAAGGTCAAGACCAACGCCCCGGGCGATCTGACCATCCGCCTGTATGACGAAACGCGCACCATCCTGGAGCAGACCATCACCTCCCCCGGCACCGCCATTCTGGAGGCCAAGCTGCACGGCGCGAAGCTCTGGTCGCCCGACAGCCCCGCGCTTTACGGCTGCCGCGCGGAGTTCGGCGACGACGCGGCTGAGACCACCTTCGGCATCCGCGAGCTGACCTGGGGCGACGAGGGGCTCAAGCTCAACGGCGAGCGGCTTCTGCTCGAGGGCGCCTGCATCCACCACGACAACGGCGTGCTCGGCGCGTGCTGCTATCCCGACGCGGTCGAGCGCAAGGTCCGCATCCTCAAGGAAAACGGCTACAACGCCCTGCGCTCTGCCCACAACCCCTGCTCCAAGGCCCTTTTGGACGTCTGCGACCGCCTGGGCGTGCTTGTGATGGACGAATACATCGACCACTGGTACATCCACAAGACCGAGTACGACTACGTCGGCTACTTTATGGACTGGTGGAAGCAGGATCTCAAGGATATGGTCGAAAAGGACTACAACCACCCCTGCGTGGTGCTCTACTCCACCGGCAACGAGGTGGCCGAGACCGCCCAAAAGCGCGGCATCCAGCTCACCAAGGACATGACCGACTACCTCCACAGCCTTGACGGCACCCGCCCCGTCACCTGCGGCGTGAACATCTTCTTCAACTTCCTGTCCTCCATCGGCTTTGGCGTCTACTCTGACGATAAGGCCAAGAAGGAGGCCGCCAAGGCCGAAAAGCTCAAGGCCGCCGGCAAGACCGTCAAGAAAAAGTCCGTCGGCAGCGAGTTCTTCAATGACCTTGCAGGTCTCACCGGCGACAACACCATGAAGATCGGCGCGACCTTGCACGGCTGCGACGTCAAGACCCGCGACGCGTTTGCCAACATGGATATTGCCGGCTACAACTACGGCATCTATCGCTACGGCCACGATCTGAAGAAATACCCCCACCGTCTGATCCTCGGATCCGAGACCTTCTGCAACGACGCCTACCGCTTCAAGGAGCTGGCCAAGAAGAACCCGCGTCTGGTCGGCGATTTTGTCTGGGCCGGCATGGACTATCTCGGCGAGGTCGCCATCGGCTCTTGGGAATACAGCGACTACGCACCCCGCTTTGACGGCGGCAAGGGCTGGGTCAGCGCAGGCTCCGGCCGCGTGGACCTGATCGGCAACCCCCTGGGCGAGGCCTACTACACCCGCGTCGCGCTCGAGCGCGAGAAGGGCCCGTATCTGGCGGTCTGCCCGGTCAACCACACCGACGAAAAGCACTCTCCCTCGGCCTGGAAGATGTCCAACGCCCGCATGAGCTGGAGCTGGAACGGCTGCGAGGGCCGCAAGGCCAACGTGGAGGTCTATGCCCGCGCCGCCATGGTCGCCCTGGTGGTCAACGGCAGGACCGTCGGCACCAAGGTGCCGAAAAACACCTGCCTTGCCAAGTTCTCCTGCACCTATGAGCCCGGCACCATCGAGGCCATCTCCTACGACGAGACCGGCGCCGAGATCGGCCGCTTCGCCCTGCAAACCGCCGGCGACGAGACCGTTCTGCATCTGAGCCCCGAGCAGGAGCGTGTGGAAAAGGGCCGCCTGGCCTTTGTCCGCCTGGCCTACACCGACGAGAACGGCACCGTCAAGCCCCTCGAGCGCGGCATGATCAAGGTCGCGGTCACCGGCGGCAAGCTGCTGGGCCTCGGCTCTGCCTGCCCCTACAACGAGACCGGCTACACCGGCGACACCACCGACACCTACTTCGGCGAGGCCCTTGTCGTGGTGCTGGTGGAGGACGACGAGGTCCGTCTGACTGCCACCGACGGCGTCTACAACGCCGAGACCGTGGTCTGCGGCGTGTAACGGGAGGCGAGCATGAAGAAGAAAAAGCATCTCTGGCTTTGGATCTTGCTGGCTGTGGTGCTGGTTTTGGCCGTGGTCATCCTCTGCAACCGCAGCCTGGTCTGGACGCTCTGGTGCAACTGGTTCGGCGCAAAGGTCCACCTGGACGAGTCCACCCAGTGGGACGGCGGCGAGACCTATCTGCACGTGCCCTACGCCGAGGACTCCGACGCGCAGTATTTTGACCTCTACGTGCCCCACACCGAGCAGCCCGCGCCGCTGTTCGTGCTGATCCACGGCGGCGGATTTATCTCCGGCGACAGCCAGACCCGGCAGGCGCAGTTTATGTACCGCTACTTCCGCGACCACGGCTACGCCTGCGCGAGCGTGAACTACCGCCTGGCGCTGGAAGCGCCCTTCCCCGGGGCGGTCTGCGACGTCAAGGCTGCCGTGCGCTATCTCGGCGCCCACGCGGAGGAATACGGCTATGATACCTCCCACGTCGCCATCTGGGGCGAGTCTGCGGGCGGCTACCTCGCGGTGATGACCGCGGTGTCCGCGCCCGATACCTTCCTGGACGTCAACGCCATCGGCGAGACCGACGAGGAAAAGCTGCCCCAGGTGCAGATCCAGGCCCTGGTGGACTTCTACGGCGTGATGGATTTCCCCACCATGTCCACCCAGTTTGAGGCCCAGCGCATCCCCAAGTTTGTGCTCAAGATCGCAAACTCCTGGCTCGACACCGAGGCCTACGGCTTCGACTCCTTTGAAGAGATCTGGCTCAACAAGAAGATGAGCGACTGGACCGACGAGGAGCGGGCCAACTGCTCGGTCAACTACCACGCTGCCCTCGGCGAAGGGGAGAATTATGATCTTTGCACCATGATCTGCCACGGCGACGCCGATATCACCGTCCCCTGGGCGCAGAGCGCCGTGATCTCCAAGGTCATGGAGAACGTCTACGGCTCGGGCCGCGTCATCTTCCAGACCCACCACGGCTTCGGCCACGCCGCCGACGGCTTCTACACCGACGAGCACCTCGGCCAGGTCAACGACTTCATTCAGGCCGCCTTCTCGCTGAGCTGAGAAGCCGCACCTGTCGCATCAAATCCTGCGCCCGCTTCTGCGGGCGCATTTTTGGAGGTTTTGCCATGAAACCTGCGCCTTGGCCCCTGCGCCTTTGTCTGCTGCTTGGGCCGCTCATCCCGGCCTGGCTGGGGGTGGACTTCAGCCCGTCTTACACGCTTATGTTCCTCTTTGCCGCCGCGGTGCTGCTTGCGCTTGCAGAGCTTCTGCCCGCCGCGGGTCGGCTTATGGAGAGCCTTGCCGCCGCCCTTGGCGCGGCTGTGTGCCTGCCGGCCGTTTTCATCTACGTCTTCGGTGACGACGCGCTCATGCGCAGCGTCCGCCTGACGGCCGTGCTGGGCGCGCTGCTGTTTGCCGGGCTTTGGTTTCTCACCCGGCGGCAAAGGCGCGGGATCTTGCGCCTGCGCGACGGCCTTTTGCTGCTGTCCGGCCTGTTTACCTGCCTGTGCGCCGTGCCCTGCCCGTTTTTGTGGAGCTGGGGCCTGGGGCTGTTCGCCCTTTTGGGCGCGGGCCTGCTGCCAAAGCCCGGCTTGCCGCGCACGCTGCTTGCAAGCCTCGGCTTGTGCGGCCTGGCGCTGTTTTCGGCGGCGCCCATGCTGTTTTAGGAGGGCTGTGGAATGAAAGCATACCTGTGCTTGCTCCTGACCGCGGCGGTTTGCGCGGCGTTGCTGTGCGGCTGCTCGGTGGGCGAGCTGAACAATGCGCTCGGCCACGCCGCCCAGGACTCGCCCATCTATGACAACCGGGACGATACCGTCACCGACGCCTTTCTGCCCGGCGCGCGCTGGCTCGACGAGGACGGCCGGCCCATTCAGGCCCACGGCGGCCAGGTGAGCCGGATGCCCGTGGACGATGCGTTCGCGTATATCTGGGTGGGGGAGGACAAGCGCTCCGGCCACACCGGCAACTGCGTGAGCGTCTATGCGTCCGACGATCTCTACCACTGGCGCTTCGGCGGGGACGTGCTGCGCGTGCCGCCCAGCCGCGAGGCCCTCGACGACGACCCCTACTTCGCCGCCCTGTACGGCGCGTGCACGCCGGCGGAAAAGGACGAGATCTACGCCGTGCTGAACCCCTTTGCGGTCATCGAGCGGCCGAAGATGCTCTATAACGAAAAGAATGACAATTACGTCATCTGGTTCCACAGCGACGGCGCCACGCCGCAAAACGACTATCTCTACGATATCGGCATGGCGGGCGTCGCCGTGAGCGACTCGCCCTTCGGCCCCTTCCGCCTTTTGGGCCGCAGCCGTTTGAGCCGCTGCCCCGTGGACCAGCTTGACTGCTATCCGCGCTCGAAGGGCGAGGCCAGGGATCTGAACCTGTTTCTGGACGAGGACGGCGCCGCCTACGTCACCTATACCAGCGAAAACAACAAGACGCTCTACATCTCGCGGCTGAACGAGGACTTCACCGGGCTTTGCAAAGATCCCGCCGAGGCCGTGCACGGGGTGGATTATATCCGTCTGTTTCCCGGCGCGATGCGTGAGGCGCCTGTTCTGCTCCGGCACGAGGGGCGCTACTATCTCATGAGCTCCTCCACCACCGGTTGGGCCTCCAACCAGGCGCGCGTGTGGTGGGCCAACGAGATCTTCGGCACCTGGCACAACCAGGGCAACCCCTGCCTTGGAAGCGAGAAAAATATCACCTTTGACACCCAGTCCACCTCCATCTTTGAGGCCGAAAACGGCCAGTGGATCTACTATGGCGACCGCTGGAACAACTACGACCTTCCCGACTCCCGCTACGTCTGGCTCCCCGTTCGCTTTGATGACGGCAAGCTCACCATCACCTGGCAGAGCACCTGGCGCTGGGACTGACCTTCCCGCCTTTTTGCGGGGGAGGGGTCGTCCTCCGGGCTGCTGTGTATTGCCCGGCCGCAGTAAAACGCCAAACAGAAAAACGCCGATGCAAATGCGCAATACCCAAACGGGTACGGATTTGCATCGGCGTTGTGCGATTGCGGGCCTCTGCCGCCGGAAATGGGATCCGCAGCAGTCGCCCCTGCAAGGTTGCGAACCGGTTGGACGCGGCTGCGGTCAGATGGACGCTAGAAGCTCGGGGAAGTGGGTATGCAGCAGATACACCGGGGTGCAGCTCCAGGCGTGGCAGTAGGAGTTGATCACCCGGCCGCCGTAGGGGGAGGCGTCGGGGTGCTCGGGGATCCAGGCCTCCCAGAAGGTGTCTGCGCCGGCGCGGATCATGCTCGACCAGTAGTAGCGGATGTGGCCCAGCGCCTGCTCGCGCCGCCCGGCGATCAGAAGGGCGGTGATATAGTAGTGGTGCATATAGGGGGTCATCATCGGGCCGTTTTTCGACAGCTCGTCGGCCTGCGCAAGGGCGCGGTCGGCCTCCTGCGGGGTGAGAACGCCCGCCAAGATCATCCACACCAGGCTTGCCAGGTTCTCCTGGCCGCCGGACACCACGCGCTCGCGCGCAGGATCCCAAAACCGCGCCCGGGCGGTCTTTGCAAGCGCAGCGCGCTGCGCGGCAAGCTCGCCTGCTTCCAGCGCGCGTCTGAGCCTGTTTGCCAGCGCCTCGCCGTAGCCGAGCGCGTAGATCAAAATCGACTGGGCGCAGGCGGTCTTGTCCATGGTCTCCTGCCAGTCTACAAAGGTATTGGCCGTGGCGGTCTCATTCACAACGCCATCCGCGCCAACCAAGCCCAGGGCATAGTGAAGCTGCTCCAGGGCGATGGGGCCAAGATCCGCCAGCGCCTCGGGGTCGGGCCGCTCGCGCAGATATTCCTCCAAAATCACGGGGTAGAACAGGCCGTAGTCAAACAGCCAGGTGTCGTCCGCGGCGGGTTCGGGCTGGGTGAAGAGACAGGCGCTCACCCGTCCGTCGGGGAAGCGGGTGCCGCCGAAGAGATACAGGCAGCGGCGCACGAGATCCATGTTCCGGTAGCTTGCGGCGTTTGACAGCGCCTGCAGCCGCAGATCGCCGATCCACAGCCGCCGGTCCCGCTTGGGCCCGTCCTCAAACTCGCGCTGCATGCAGCTTCGCAGGGTGCGAAGCCCCACGCGGTAGACGCGGTCCAGCTCCGGATCGGTCACGCGCACTTGAGGAAGCGCGTCGTCGTCGGCGGAGGTGGTGGCGTCCACGGTCAGCTCGTCCACCACCAGCTTGTACTTGGGCGAGGTGTCGAGCACCTCAACGGCAAGATAGCGGAACGCATACCGCCTTGGCAGCGCAAGCTCGCCCGGCAGCAGATCCACGTGGACGCGCTCGTCCTGGATCCAGCTTGATGAGACCCAGCCGTGGTAATCCTCGGGCGCCTCATAGAGCTCGTCCAGGATCTCGGCAAAGCGCAGCCTGAGCCATGCCGGGGCGTCGGGGTGACTGCCGCGGGTGGTGAGCGTGAGACGGCAGGTGCCGACGTAGTGGTCGCCCAGATCCAGAACCAGGGTGTCGCCCTTTTCCAGGGGGGTCAGCGTCCCGGCAGGGAGGAGCCTGCCGCCGCGGCCGGGCAGACCCAGCCAGGCGGTCTTGGGGTGGTGCGTGCTATGATGCAGCGCCGGCGCGGCGGCCTCTGCCTTTGCAAGCAGGGCCTCGTCGTTCCGGGGCTGAAATTTTTCAATGATATGGATCAGAGCCATCGTGTGCCTCCAGGGTCAATCTTGCGGCGCTTATGCCGCCGCAACAATCTCGGTGTAGTATAAACGCCAGGCCGGAAAATGTCAAGTCTTGCACGGCGGAAAAGTTCTTGGATATCTTCCACAAATATTTTGACCAAAACAGCAAAAAAACCGTGAAAAATGACTTGTCAGCAACCGCAAAACATGGTATAGTATGATAAGCGTGAAAAAGGAAGAAACAGGAGGAACGATATGAAAACCAAGCAGGCCTTCAACCCCTACCTCCCGAGCTGGGAATACGTCCCCGACGCCGAGCCGCACATTGTGGGCGACCGCGTGTACGTCTACGGCTCGCACGATCTGTTCAACGGCATCAACTTCTGCCTGGGCGACTACGTGTGCTGGTCCGCTCCGGTGGACGATCTGGGCAACTGGCGCTATGAGGGCGTCATCTTCAAGCGCGAGCAGGACCCTGCCGCCCCCAAGATCCGCGTCACCAACGGCCTTGCCGCGCCCGACATGGTGGTCGGCCCCGACGGACGGTACTACCTGTACTACTTCATGGGCGGCACCAAGATGATCTCTGTCGCCGTGTGCGACCAGCCAGCGGGCAAGTATGAGTTCTACGGCTACGTCAAATACAAAGACGGCACCCCCATCGGCAAGCGCAACGAGCCGTTCCAGTTTGACCCCGGCTGCCTGATGGACACCGACGGCAGACTCTACCTCTACACCGGCTTTGCCTTCGGCGGCAACCCCATCCTGCTCGACGGCTCCCAGCCCACCAAGCACGGTCCGATGTGGTTTGAGCTTGACACCAGCGATATGCTCACCGTGATCTCCGGCGACGAGCTGCACTACATGGGCGTGCTCACCGGCGAGGAGGCCAAGGGCACCCCCTATGAGCCCCAGCCCTTCGGCGAGGCCAGCTCCATGCGCAAGTTCGGCGACAAGTATTATTTCATCTACTCCTCGCTCAACAGCCACAACCTGTGCTACGCCGTCTCCGACAAGCCCAACGAGGGCTTCCAGTTCGGCGGCGTGCTGGTGAGCTGCGGCGACATCGGCCTGCCCGGCGTGCCCGACACCGAGCACGCGCGCATGTGCACCGGCAACACCCACGGCAGCCTCATCGAGATCGGCGGCAAATACTACATCTTCTACCACCGCCACTCCAACCGCAAGCAGTCCTCCCGCCAGGCCTGCGCCGAGCAGATCCGCTTTGAAGACGGCAAGTTCTACCAGGCGGAGATGACCTCCTGCGGCCTCAACGGCGAGGTTCTGGCCGGCAAGGGCCACTACCCCAGCTACATCGCCTGCAACGTCTATGGGCGCAACGGCACCCGGTTTATGTCCATGCTGAAATACCCCAAGGCCATGAACCCCTTCCTCACCCAGAAGGGCAAGGACCGCGAAGAGGGCCCGGACCAGTACGTGTCCAACTTCTGCACCGACTGCACCGTGGGCTTCAAATACTTTGACCTCAGCCAGACCCGCTCCATCACCGTGAACCTGCAGGGCTACGGCAACGGCTGCGCGGTGCTGATCCGCACCCAGGAGAAGGGCAAGGTCATCTGCCGCATCCCGGTGCACACCTGCACCACAGAAGAGAGCTTCCAGGGCACCCTGCCCGAGGGCCTGGGCGAAAAAGAGGCGCTCTACTTCTCCGTCGAGGGCCGCGGCGGCACGTTCGACTTCATCTCCTTCGACCTGGCCTGATCCCAGCCGGCCTCACGCCGCGGGCAGCTCCAACCACCATCCCGCCCCGCGAGTCATTGATATGCTCCCTCTATGAGAGACAGTGAAATAAGAAAGTCACTGTCATCATAGGGGGAGCATTATCATGTCAGGCAAAAA
>ONCN01000092.1 GCA_900316335.1 uncultured Eubacteriales bacterium
CCGCGCAATGGTGCGCCTTTCGTGCTTATGGGCGGAGCTGCAGGGCAGGGCGCCCTTGATCCTCGCGGCAAGAAACGTGCACAAGACCTTTCTCTCCGCTGCGGCCTTGCTGGACGTTCCGGTGCAGTGGCTCTGGGGCAGGGAAGCGAGCTATCTCAGCGCCCCGGTGGACCTGAAAGAGCTTGCGCAGGCCCTTGAAACGCACCGCCCCACGGCGGTCTACCTCACCAGTCCCGACTATCTGGGCAATCTGGCGGACCTTGCTTCGGTGTGTGCGCTTTGCCACCGGCACGGCGCGCTGGTTTTGGTGGACAACGCGCATGGGGCGTATCTGCGCTTTACCTCGCCGTCCCTGCACCCGATGGACCTCGGGGCAGACCTTTGCTGCGACTCTGCGCACAAAACGCTCCCGGCACTCACCGGGGCGGCCTATCTGCATCTGAGCGCCTCGCTGCCCGAGCCGGTCCTGCACGCGGCAAAAGAAGCCATGGCCCTGTTTGCCTCCACAAGCCCGTCTTACCTCATCCTGGCGTCCCTGGATCTGACCAATCCCGCGCTTGAAGCGCTCCCGCGCGCGCTGCAATCCTTTCTGCCAAGCCTTGATCGGGTCTGTGCAGATCTGCGCGCGGCAGGCTATTGCGTGTCCTGGCCCGAGCCGATGAAGCTCACCATCCGCCCCAAATCGCGCGGTTATACCGGCCTCCAGCTTGCAGCTCTGCTAGAAAAGGCGTCCATCTTCCCTGAGTTTGCTGACCCCGATCATTTGGTCTTGATGCCGTCGCCGCACAATACCGCCCAGGAGCTGGAAGCCCTGGTGCGCGTTCTGTGCTCGCTTGCGCTGCTTGCGCCGCTGGAAGACGCGCCTCCTGCGCGGGCCAGACCTGTAAAGGCCATGTCTATTCGCCGCGCCATGCTGTCTGTTGCAGACACGCTGCCCGCGTCCGACTGCCTTGGCAGGATCCTGGCGCTTCCGTGCGTGGCCTGCCCGCCGGCGGTGCCGATTTTGATGTGCGGCGAGGTGATCGACGAGGCTGCGCTTGCCGCTTTCTCCTACTATGGGATCCGGACCCTGCGCGTGGTGCGTCAGAATGATTTTTCACCGAATACTTGACAAGCGCGGAAAAAAGCTTATAATACAGGCAAAACCAAATCAATGAAAGGAAGAAACCTATGAAACGCACAAGAATGATCCTTTGCATGATCCTTGCCCTGTGCCTGGTACTGAGCCTGACTGCCTGCTCCAAGAAGCCCGCTGTCCTCGGCACCTGGAGCACCACGGTGGATCTGGCCGACGATATGAAGCAGGAGATCCAGGGCAGCGACGCGGAGAGCTTTTTGGAAGGCTTTACGCTTGACAGCTTCCCCCTCGTTTTGAACGCCGACTTCCTGGAAGACGGCACCTATTCCATCACTGTGGACCGCGCAAGCGGCGAGACCGCCTTTGCCGGCCTGCAGGAAGCGCTCAAGGCTCCGCTTCTGAGCTTCTATGAGTCCTTGGGCTGGGACGTCGCCGCCATGGGCATCGACATTGACGCCGCCGTGGAAAAGGTCTTCAACGAAGAGGCCACCGCCCAGTTCTATGACGGACTGGAGGTCTCCGGCAAATACCGTCTTGACGGCGATACCCTGTATCTGTCCACCTCCACCGACGAAGATCCCGGCGAGGATATCCACGCTGCCGTGCAGATTGCCGACGGCAAGCTGACCATCACCGAGATCACAGGCTTGACCGAGTCCGGCTCCGACCTGGCCGATTGCCTGCCCCTGACCTTTGAGAAAGCCAACTGAGCATACAAACGCTGCCCACCCGGAAGACCCGGGCGGGCAGCGTTTTTCAGATGGGATTATAATTCGCCGTCAGCCATCTGGCGATTTTTTTCGCTCACGGCCTGGAACGAGAGCTCTGCCTCGGTGTAGGCGCTGCGGATCGAGGCCAAAAGCTGCAAAAGCTGGTTGACGTCCATTTGCAGGGTCTTGGTCATCTGGTCAAGATCCGACTTGCCCGTGTCAAACTTGGACGAGGCGTTGGAGAAGACCGCACGGACCTGGCGATAGACGTCCTGCGCCCGCTCGCGGGCCAGCCGCTCTGTGACCTCGGCGCGGCGATAGGCCGCAAGCTCAAGCTCGCTGTAATCCCGCTGGGGAACGGGGGCGACGGGCATGACCTCTGCGATCGGGGGGATGGGCGCGGTGAGCGCGGGGCCCTGGGCTGCAGCCGGGACGGCCTGCTTGGGCAGCTCTTCAAGCTGGCGCGTGAGGGCGTCGATCTCGGCGCGAAGGCTTTCGTTTGCGTCCTCCAGGCGGCTGATCTCAGCGCGGGCGGTGGCAAGCTCGCTCTGCGTCTGAAGCAGCTCTTCCTTGGCGGCGCTGTCTTCCTTGGCCCGCTCGAGCAGGGCGCTGGACTGCTCAAGCTCGCTTCTCAGGCGCGCGTTGGCGTCTTGCAGCACGCGGAGCTCTTTTTCGTGCTCCAGGGTGGTGCGGTCGATATAGGCAACCACGTCCTCTCGGTTAAAACCGTGCAGGGCGATGCGGAATTGATTGCCGCTGAGTGTCTCAGACATAAACATCCCTCACTGTTCATATGGTTTTGTCTATTTTACCACAAAGTGCGCCGAAAAACAACACCGGACACATATTTTTTTCAAAATATGTGTCCGGTGTCCGGCATGAAATTACCCGGAAGCAGGGGGAAGCTTCCGGGCTTTTTCAAAAGAAGAAAGGAGGAATGAAAAGAAAATGAAAACTATCTTGCATGGTTGTATTGTATCCGGGAATTATTAAATTTGTAAGTCAAAAGATTTTACAAAACTATTAAATCCATACTTTTTTTGAAAAAATATGAACAATTTTCAAATTTGGCCTCCTGCGTCTTGACTTTTTGCATAAAAGGTTGTATGATGTGGACAACAGAATTAGCACTCTAAATGTTTGAGTGCTAACCCCAATACCTTGTCCGGGACGCGCCCTCGGCGCAGTTCCGGGCGGAAAGGAGCATGCTATGAATGCCAATAAGTACACCAAGAAATCCATGGAGGCCATCCAGGACGCACAGAACCTGGCCCTGGCCCACAACAACCAGCAGATCGAGCAGGTCCATCTGCTCAAGGCCCTGCTTGCGCAGCAGGCGGGTCTGATCCCGCAGCTTCTCAAGCGCATGGGCAAAACCCCCGAGAGTCTGGAGGCCGCGGTGGACGACAAGATCGCCCGTCTGCCTTCCGTCACCGGCTCGGGCCGGGAGGCCGACAAGTATTATATTGCCCGCTCGGTCGACCAGCTCTTTGCCCAGGCCGAGGAAGTGGCGGAGTCGATGAAAGACGAGTTCGTCTCGGTCGAGCACCTGTTCATTGCCATGATCGACCGGCCGGATCCCACGATCCGCGCCCTGTTTGATACCTACCGGATCCAGCGCGAGGACGCCCTTCGTGCCTTGATGGACGTCCGGGGCAGCCAACGCGTCACCAGCGACAACCCTGAGGACACCTATGAGGCGCTTGAAAAGTTCGGCACGGATCTGGTCCAGCGCGCCCGGGATCAGAAGATGGACCCCGTGATCGGCCGCGACGAGGAGATCCGCAACGTCATCCGGATTTTGTCCAGAAAGACCAAGAACAACCCCGTTCTGATCGGCGAGCCCGGCGTCGGCAAGACCGCCATCGCCGAGGGCCTTGCGCAGCGCATCGTGCGCAAGGACGTGCCCAAGAGCCTGCAGGACAAGACCATCTTCTCCCTGGACATGGGTGCTCTGATCGCGGGCGCCAAGTACCGCGGCGAGTTTGAAGAGCGACTCAAGGCCGTGCTCTCCGAGATCAAAAAGAGCGAGGGGCGCATCATCCTGTTCATTGACGAGCTGCACACCATCGTGGGCGCCGGTAAGACCGAGGGCTCCATGGATGCGGGCAACCTGTTAAAGCCCATGCTGGCCCGGGGCGAGCTGCACTGCATCGGCGCGACCACCCTGGATGAATACCGCCAGTACATTGAAAAGGATCCCGCCCTTGAGCGCCGGTTCCAGACCGTTCTGGTCAACGAACCGTCGGTGGAAGACACCATTGCCATCCTCCGCGGCCTGGAGGAGCGGTATGAGGTCTTCCACGGCGTAAAGATCACCGACCCCGCCATCATCGCCGCGGCCAAGCTCTCTGACCGCTATATCACCGACCGCTACCTGCCGGACAAGGCCATCGACCTGATCGACGAGGCCTGCGCCATGATCCGCACTGAGATGGACTCCATGCCCACCGAGCTTGACGTGGTGCGCCGCAAGATCATCCAGATGGAGATCGAGGAGGCCGCGCTGAAAAACGAGGAGGACGCGCTCTCCAAGGGCCGTCTGGGCGAGCTGCAAAAGGAGCTTGCCGAGCAGCGCGATAAGTTCAACGCCATGAAGGCCCGCTGGGAAAACGAGAAGGACGCCATCACCAAGGTGCGCGCCCTGCGCGAGCGGATCGAAAAGATCAACGCCGACATTGAAAAGGCCGAGCAGGCCTATGATCTGGAGGCGGCAGCCAAGCTCAAGTACGGCGATTTGCCCGAAGCCAAAAAGGAGCTGGAGGAGGAAGAGCGTCTTGCGCAAAACGCGAAAGAGCAGAGCCTGCTTCGCAACCGCGTCACCGAAGAGGAGATCGCCAAGATCATCGAGCGCTGGACCGGCATCCCCGTGAAGAAGCTGGTGCAGGGCGAGCGGGAAAAGCTTTTGCACCTCGACGAGCAGCTCCACAAGCGCGTTGTGGGCCAGGACGAGGCTGTCCGCGTGGTCACCGAGGCCATCCAGCGCAGCCGCGCCGGCATCCAGGATCCCAACCGTCCTATCGGCTCGTTCCTGTTCCTGGGCCCCACGGGCGTGGGCAAGACCGAGCTTGCCAAGGCTCTGGCCGAAAACCTGTTTGACGACGAGCGCAATCTGGTGCGCATCGATATGTCCGAGTATATGGAGAAGTTCTCCGTCTCCAGACTGATCGGAGCGCCTCCCGGATACGTGGGCTATGAAGAGGGCGGCCAGCTCACCGAGGCGGTGCGCCGCAAGCCCTACGCAGTCATTCTGTTTGACGAGGTCGAAAAGGCCCATCCCGACGTGTTCAACATTCTGCTCCAGGTGCTCGACGACGGCCGCGTCACCGACTCGCAGGGCAGGGTGGTGGACTTCAAAAACACCATCATCATCCTCACCTCCAACCTGGGCTCCCACTTCCTGCTTGAGGGCATCGACGAGTCCGGCGAGATCACAGACGAGGCCAGAAGCGCCGTCCAGACTCTGCTCAAGACGCAGTTCCGGCCCGAATTCCTCAACCGCCTGGATGAGATCGTCTTCTATAAGCCTTTGACCAAGGACAACATTTTCCACATCATCGACCTGCAGATCGCAGCGCTCAACCGCCGCCTGCTCGACAAGCAGCTTCGCTGCGTGCTCACGCCCGAGGCCAAGAGCTTTATTGTGGACGCCGCCTTTGATCCGCAGTTCGGTGCCAGACCGCTTCGCCGTTACGTGCAGCACACGGTGGAGACCATGATCGCCAAACGGATCCTGCAGGGCGATATTGCCCCGGGCAAGGATCTTACCGTTGACGTGGTCAACGGCGAGCTGATCATCCGCTGATGCTGCCAAATTGGTCAGCATGCGAGATGCAATTCTTACCTTTTCATGAATTCTCGACGATCTGCTTCTTTGTGCCTTGACTTTTTGACGGATACCATGTATAATTAGTTATATGGCGAACGTCACATACAGGCGCCGCCAAAAATTCAGCATAGAAAAGGAGCAGATACAACCATGAAGCCCCCTCTGTCCGCAAACGAATTTACGATCCTTACGCTCCTTTGGGAGGAAGGACGCGCGCTGTCCCGACCCGAAATCATCGAACTGACGCCGGACAGAGATTGGAACCCGAACTCGATCCACTTGAGTTTGAACAATATGATCGACAAGGGCGTGCTGAAGGTGGCGGGACTGACACGCTGCGGCCGCGGCTACGGGCGCACCTATACCCCCACGATGAGCCGCGCGCAGTACGCTGCCTTTCAGGTGGAGCAGTTCACCCGCGGCATACCGGCCGACGAGCGGCTGAGCGAGGTGCTTCGAGCCATGCTTGAGCGCGAACCGGTGAGCCTGGCCGCGCTTGACCGGCTGCAGGCCGTTCTGGATGAGGCAAGAAAGACCCTTTTGTGAGGCAAACCCGTATATGCAGGATGCTTTTTTCGGCATCCTGCATTTTTTATTTGGCATACGGCAAAAAGTATGATATACTGGGAGCATCCCATCAATGAGGTGATGTTATGATCACAGTATCCGATCTTTCCATGCAGTTTGCAGGCTCCGTCCTGTTCCAGCACGCGGACTTGCAGTTCACAGCAGGGAACTGCTACGGCGTCATCGGCGCAAACGGCGCCGGAAAATCCACGTTTTTAAAGATCCTCTCCGGCGAGCTTGAGCCGACCCGCGGCTTTGTCGCCATCAAGCCCGGCGTGCGCATGTCGGTTTTGAAGCAGGACCAGTTCCAGTATGACGCCTATCCCATCATGGATACGGTGATCATGGGCAACCAGCACCTGTACGATATCATGATCCGGAAAAACGCCATCTATGAAAAGCCCGACTTCACCGACGAAGACGGCATCCTGGCGGCCGAGCTTGAGGCCGAGTTTGCCGAGCTCAACGGCTGGGAGGCGGAGTCAGACGCCAGCCGGATCCTCCAGGGCCTTGGCATCGACGTGTCCAAGCACTATGATCTGATGGCCGACACCGACCCCAGAGACAAGGTCAAGGTCCTACTTGCCCAGGCGCTGTTCGGCAGCCCCGACATCATCATGCTCGACGAGCCCACGAACAACCTGGATATCGAGTCCATCAACTGGCTCGAGGACTTCCTGCTCGACTATGAAGGCACGGTGATCGTGGTCTCGCACGACCGCCACTTCCTCAACACCGTCTGCACCCACATTGTGGATATCGACTACGGCAAGATCAAGATGTACGTGGGCAACTACGACTTCTGGTATGAGTCCAGCCAGCTTGTCCAGGCGCTCATCCGCAACAAAAACAAGCGCAACGAGGAAAAGATCGCCGAGCTGCAGGCCTTCGTCTCCCGCTTTGCCGCCAACAAATCCAAGAGCAAGCAGGCCACTGCCCGCAGGAAGCTGCTCGATAAGCTGTCTGTCGAAGAGATCCCGTGCTCGACCCGGCGCTATCCTTTTGTCGGCTTCACCCGCGACCGCGAGGTGGGCAAGGACGTGCTCTTTGTCACCGACGTCAGCAAAACCATTGACGGCGTCAAGCTGCTCGACAAGGTCTCCTTCATCGCCGGGCGCAACCAGAAGATCGCCTTTGTGGGTGAAAACGAGCTTGCCCAGACCACCATGTTCAAGATCCTCATGGGCGAGCTCGAGCCCGACGAGGGTACGGTAAAGTGGGGCGTTTCCACCTCGCAGAGCTATTTCCCCAAGGACAACACCGCCTGTTTTGAGGGCCACAGCGAGTCCTTGGTGGACTGGATGCGGCCTTACTCCGAGAAGAAGGACGACGTCTACCTGCGCGGCTTCCTGGGCCGGATGCTCTTTTCCGGCGACGAGGTGTTCAAGCCCGTCTCCGTCCTCTCCGGCGGCGAAAAGGTTCGTATGATGCTCTCGCGCATGATGCTCTCCGGGGCAAACTGCATTTTGATGGACCAGCCCACAAACCACCTGGATATGGAGTCCATCCAGGCCGTCAACAAGGGCGTGAGCGCCTTCCCCGGCAACGTCTTCCTCGCCAGCCACGACCACGAGCTTTTGTCCACAACCGCCGACCGCATCATAGAGTTCCTCCCCAACGGCAAGATCATCGACCGACTCTGCGGCTACGACGACTACCTTGCCTGGAAAAAGGAACGCGGAGAATAAAAAACACCCTGTCCGGTTTTTGCCGGACAGGGAATTTTGTTTGATTAGATTGCATGGGTGCGGATGAAAAGCACGCCAAGCGTGTTTCTGCCGCAGTGAGACGAGACGGTGCAGCCGGCTCTTGTCACATAGATATTTTCAAACTCGGCCAGGGACTTGAGCTTTTCCACACAGGCGTCTACGATCCTCTGATCGCAGCCGGCGTGGGTGATGAAGACCTTGTCCTTGCAGATGTCCGAGGCGTCGCCGATGCGGTCTGCGATGTACTTTAGTAGAACTGCGTCAAACTTGCCGCGATACTTCTGCCCGACCGACATGGTGCCGTTCTTCACGATGATGCATGGCTTGAGACTCATCAAATTTGCGCCCAGCATCGCCACGCCGGAGCAGCGGCCGCCCTTGTATAAAAACTCCAGGCTGTCGATCACAAACGAGGCGTCCACCCGGGGTGCCAGGGCCTCGCAGGTTTCGGCAATCTCTTTGGCGCTCTTGCCCTGCTCGCGCAGCTCGCAGGCGGTGAGCACCAGCAGGCCGCCGCCGGTGGAGAGGTTTCTCGTGTCGACGACGTAGACGTTTTCAAACTCCTGCGCCGCGACCACACAGTTTTGGTAGGTCGAGGACATATCGGAGCTGATCGTAAAGTGGACGACGCTGAAGCCCTGATCTGCAAACAGCTTGAAAAAGCGGATCGCATCCGCCGGGTTGGTGGCGGAGGTCTTGGGCAGCGTCTTGTTTTCCTTATAGTTTGAATAAATCATTTCCGGGTCGATGTCGATCCCGTCTGTATAGGTCTGATCGCCCAGGGTGATGCCAAGGCGCATCAGCTCGATGCCGTACCGTTCGCGCAGCGCGTCGCTGAGGTCAGTTGTACTGTCGCTGGTGATCATGATCTTTTCTGGCATGAAACTGCCTCCTTCTGTACATAGTCATAAAACGCTGCGTACATTCTAAAGCAAAATGCCCGTAAAATCAAGACCTTTGCGCTATTTTTTCTTGGTTTTTCTCACCTCGATGGAGCCGCCGTTTGACAGATCCTTGCCCTCGAGCAGAAGAAGCTTTTCCGCAAACAGCCTTGAAAAGCCGCC
>ONCN01000057.1 GCA_900316335.1 uncultured Eubacteriales bacterium
ATTGAAATTGGCTGCGCCAACGTTCCGAAACGCAGCGCCTCGTAGGGGCGCGTATCCACGCGCCCGCCGACGACCGCCAGCCTCGTAGGGGCGCGTATCCACGCGCCCGCCGACGCAGCACCTCGTAGGGGCGCGTATCTACGCGCCCGCACGGACCGACAACAGACCCCCCGCCGAAAAAAACCGAAAACGGTCATTCTCTGCCGCAGGGACAAGCATCGCTTGTCCGGCATTCGGAACGAATGCAATTTGCCGGAGGCAAATGACGATACGGGATCGCGTTATTCAACCGGGCAACATCGCCCTTGCGGGCGATTCGTTCCGCTTCGCGGAACCGGGCGCGTGGATACGCGCCCCTACAACGCGACTTGTCCACTGTCCTCCCGCACCCCGCAGGGCTGAACTGTTACAAAGCGCGAGGCAATTTCGGAAAAAATCAATAAAAAACCTTGACAATTTGAAAAAGCTATGGTAGTATTTACAGGCTGATTGTGTTCAGGGAAGCTGCGGGTGTAGTATAACGGCTAGTACAACAGCCTTCCAAGCTGTGGGCGTGGGTTCGATTCCCATCACTCGCTCCATACGCGCCAGTAGCTCAGCTGGATAGAGCAACTGCCTTCTAAGCAGTAGGTCGGGGGTTCGAGTCCCTCCTGGCGTGCCAAAAGCGTAGCTTTTGCCACGCCAATCCAAAAACCGTTCGCCTTTGGCTCCGGTTTTTGGGGAGGGTCACGCAATAAGCGTTTTAGCATTTTCTTCTGAATATGGTGGGTGTAGCGTAGTTGGCTAACGCGTCAGATTGTGGCTCTGAAGACCGTGGGTTCGAGTCCCATCACTCACCCCATACAAACGAATTGCCTTCCCCGGTGCCACAAGCCGGGGAAGGCACAACACAATCTGCACAAATTCGCCCGAGTGCCGGAATACATTGGGATGTCGCCAAGTGGTAAGGCACCAGACTTTGACTCTGGCATTCGTAGGTTCGAGTCCTGCCATCCCAGCCAAAACGGAGCGAGCACAGCTCCTCCCGGTCCGCCGGACCCAAGAAACAGCAGTGCCGAACGCACTGCTCATACGACTCGTTAGCTCAGTCGGTAGAGCAACTGCCTTTTAAGCAGTGGGTCTGGGGTTCGAATCCCCAACGAGTCACCACCACGTCGGAGATCCCTCCGCACGGCTCAAAAAAAGCAGTCGCTTAGCGCGGCTGCTTTTTCTTCGACTGTGCTCCGGGTCCAGAGGTCTGTGCTCCGGGTCCAGAGGTCTGGCCGCCCTACGGGGATGGGGCGCTCCGGGGGAACCTAAAATCTGAGGTGGATTTGCTGTAATCCCACAAAATAAACAACCACTGCTATTTCGCCTGCCAGAGGTGGAGTAGCAGGGAATTTTATTTTTTGACAGACATGGTAATTGGTGGACACTTTTGGCCTTTTAGCCGTGAGTATCATTTTATTTTTCTTCACTGAGCTTTCGCTGCTTGGCCTCGTAATCGTCAACATACATCGCTATAGCACGCTCGACGGCTACGGTCTTTGATTGCCCGGAGTCCTTGCAAAATTGCTCCAGCCGCTCGTTAACATCCTTTGCGAGCCGGAAACTGACTGGTACGTTTTCTTTTTTTTGTCTCGGCATATTACCACCTCAATGCGTTAGCAGGAGTCCTTTCAAGTCTTTGCATTAACAACACTTTCCCGTAAAATATTAAGACGGATATTCAAATGTTGCTACAATGCAGGATGCAACGGCAACACCTTTAAGCCTATAGTTCTCTGCCGCACTCTCTTTTGGGGGAGCGATAAACATTCTATACTCTTGCTGGTAACTATATACTTTGCGTTTCGTAAAGATAATTGGCGAAATATCTCCTCGGTTGATACACGAGAAAACCTGTGTGGTATCCATATCAGCATATTTTACCATATCGCGTGCAAATGGCACCCCTTGATTAGTACACACCTCTTCAAACGCTTTACAAAGCCTTGCTGCATCATAAATGCCGGCAAATACCACTCTCTTATCCCCTATATAGTTGGCTAAAAAAACTTTGAATTTATTCTCCATAGTATCGGTGGCAAAAACCATTTTGTCATTCTGTAGTATTACGTTTCTTTTGGGGAGAAGATAAAAGCAACAAATATAACCATTGATCCACGAAGAGGCCGAAGTTGTACGTGCTATAATCGCATCTCCACGTTCTTTTACTATCCCTTCTATATCGTGTACTGAACGCGCTTGTTTTAATACACTTTCAAATCCGGGTTTTGCAGCAATAAGTAGCCCATTTCCTTCTTGATGGAGAATTCTTCCTTCAAAATCTTGTTGAAAAGCATTTTCCGCCCCCCAATACTCTTTTACATGTCCAAAGAAAAGTTCTCCGCTATTGAAGGTGTCGCGATATGATTGTTTGCCAAAGCACTTGACAAAATAATAATCACTTAATTGCATATTAATCACCAGTCATTTCTTTGTATAGACGCATCAGTTCAGCGACGCAGGATGCTTCTGTAGTGGTTTTTACATCGAAGCCGTACGCCTGCATGACAGCGCGATCATTTGCCTGGTGCGCCCTGCGAAGTTCTGGGGGCATGGTGGTCTCGTCGTAGAGGTCTGCCAGGCTACAATCTGGGTAGAGAGCCCGGGCGTCCAGAATGGCCTGGGCAGTCTGCTCAATCTTCGCCCGCTGGGCCTCCGTCGGCTCTGGCCAAGGGAAGTTGTTGTAGACTATGGTGTTGGAATAACTGTAACGCATCTCCAACCGACCACAAACTGCCCGCATCCACGCCATGTGAACATTAGATGTTAAAATCCCGAAATGATAATAATTTGCTCCTTGCATGGTGAATAACTTATCACCAGGGATAATGTTTTTGCTGAGGTAATCTATTGGGATATATTTTCTGTTTTCAGAAGAGACCTTTGGGAGCGCGATATAATCACTATTTGGTTCTCTAATTTCATCAAACAGTGTTGGTGTTTCTGCTTTTGCGCGAGTTGCAGCTTTTGAGCTCCTTTTTCGGAATTCTTGCACTTTGCTTACCCTTTCGCTGATGGAGGGACAGCGCTTTACTTCCGAAGGATTTGCGCCTAAAAGCCATATACAATACCGCGGCTTTCTCTGGATGAAATCTTTTCCCATCATAAAGGGCCTTATAAATTTTGCCGTTTGAGGTTCTCTTTTTATTAATTCCTCTTTTTCCTCTATCGTGAGGATAAAGTTTCCGTCATCTGTTGGTTGACAACCGCGAACAAAGGGAGGAACATTGCAAATCGGTTCAGATCTTCGCTCAATAAAAATATCAGGGGAATTAACCAAATAAGGGCTTATATTCTGGGCAACAGTGCTTCGGTTAGTGTCAAAAATAGTTTTAGGTCTACTTTTTGTATTGGAAGCATGACTGAACCCGATTACTACGCAATGCACATGGGCCATGATGCTCGCCTCACTATCCCAACGGAAAGTACGATAAGCAAAATCAATTTGAATACCGAGTTTTGTGATTAAGTTTTTCCAAACTGAAACAACCTGTTCGCCTTGTGTGATGCTATTCGTTGAAACAAGAGCGGCACAAATAGGTGTATTCTGAATAAGACGCGCAGATTTATAATACCAACCAGCAACATAATCAATGTTTTTCCCGCATTCAGGACATACATCTGCCAAATCGTTCTTCTGCTCTTTACTTTGATAGGCATATCCAACAAACGGCGGGTTGCCCATGATGTAGTTGAGCTTATCCTTGGGAACGACGGTCTCCCATTCGAGGCGCAGGGCATTGGCCTCGACGATATTAGCGTACGTTTTCAGTGGAAGGAAATCAATCACAAAGCGAACAATCTCCTCCGTCTCTTTTATCATCTGGCTCTCTGCAATCCAGAGAGCGGTCTTGGCGACGGTGACAGCGAAGTCGTTAATCTCAATGCCGTAGAACTGGCTGATAGAAACTTTAATGGGGTCGATAGTTTCACCCATGACGATCTGACCGGCTTGGGCGCCTCTTTGGGTAGCAATGATCTCCTGAACTACCTTGTTTTCCAGGCGCCGAAGGGAAAGATAGGTTTCGGTAAGGAAGTTACCGGAACCGCAGGCGGGGTCAAGGAAAGTTAATCCCGCAAGTTTTTGCTGAAAATCCTTGAGTTGCTGATTCCTGGTTTTGGTAATCGGGTTGGATACAATTCCCTCATACTCCGCGTTTAGATCGTTCAGAAAAAGCGGGTCGATGACCTTGTGGATGTTCTCGATAGAGGTATAGTGCATCCCGCCGGAACGCCGTGTCTCGGGGTTCAAAGTGCTTTCAAAGACAGCGCCGAAAATGGTGGGGCTGATCTCGCTCCAATCAAATTCGCCGCTGGCGTTGTCCAGAAGCAGCTTCAGCAGTTCTTCCGTGAAGGGAGGGATCTCGATATTCTCGTCAACAAAAAGGCCACCGTTGACGTAAGGGAAGGCTGCCAGCAAGGGATCGTCGTCAGCGAGATATGGGTCGCGGTCTTCGGGCTTCTGATCCAGAACACGAAAAAGATCGCGCAAGGCCTTACGAGCTCCTTTGGCGTCAAATTGCGCGAGGTAGTCGTGGAAGATGTTCTTCTGACCGAAGATGCCTGCATCCTCGGCGTAGAGGCAGAAGACGAGCCGGACGCAGAGCTTGTTTAGGCTCTTCAATGACTCAGGGGAGTTAGGATCTTTGTACTGCTTCAGAAAAGCGTCGTAAAGAACACCTACAAGCTCACCGGCTTGCAGGGAGATCTCCATTTCCCGCTTGATCTGTTCGTTGCCCGTGTCAACCAGGAATTGAAGCCGGGCGTATTCTTTTTCCAGGTCGGCAAGTTTGACAACTTCCGGGGCATCGTTGGGCCGATTCATATCATGGATATGAAACTCCTGGAAATTACAGACAACGATCCAACGAGGATTCTGATTGTGGGGCAGATAACCCGCATAGCGACGGGCCTGCTGGAATGGGGAGAGAAGGGAGCCGTCAGACTGTTTGTACCCCTTTTTAAGGTCGATGTCCAGACCTTTCTGTTCGATAAGAACCCTGGTAGCTTCAATATAGCCGTCAATGAAGCTGGTATGACTGAGCTTCACAGGCAGCTCGAATTGGATATACTTATCCGGCTCCTCTACTCCATAGACTTTCTGAAGCAGAGCAACCCAAAACAGTTGAGTGTCCTGTTTTTCGTCGCCGCGTCCAGCCCAATCCTGGGCAAATTGCTTTGCTGCAAGACGTTGTTCGTTTTCAGTCATAACAGTCTACCTCTTATTCTTCGCTTTGAACCCATCAGGGCATGGTATCTTTTCCTTGATATTATACCACAAGCGCGCCGATGACGCAATACATTTCATTACAAAATGCGCTACTTTTGGGAGCATTTGTTTCATCCACCTCAGAATTTGGGCGAGGGGGTAAGGCAGAAAAGGATCTGTCCACCACAGAGTTTGGGCGGGCAGGTCGTTTATAGCAACTTTTTTTGAAATTTATCCACCACAAGAATTAGGCACCCGCGCATCGGGAGCGGATTGACCGTTGAAAACCGCGCGAATCTATGATATGATGAGGGCAAGGATGAATATTCGCTCGGATCTCAACGAACGGAGGTGCCAACGATGGCCTATCAGAGACTGCCGCTGGAGCAATACTTTATCGATACCGCCAACGACCCCAAGCGCTGCGGAACACCGACCTGTCCGCCGGATTACCGGTCGATCCGCTATCCCTGCGGCGGGAAGCTGTCGCATCTGCTGGGGATGCATCACGACGTGAACTATGCCATCGGCTACGTCCCGGAGCGGGACGTGATCCAGATCCACTTCCAGAAGACCTGCGGCTTGACGGACTGGTTTGCAAATTTCGAGTTCGAGGCCAATTACTACGACGCCATCGAATTTGAGGGAAAGCCCCTCCAGCTTCGGGTCCACCGGGGCTGGGCGGAGATGTATCTGGCGGCCAAGCGCGTCGTCCGCGCCGGCTGGCAGGCGCTCCACGAGGCCCATCCCACGGCGGAGACCGAGATCCTCGGCTGGTCGCTTGGCTCCGGTCAGGCCATGCTCTGCGCCCAGGACTTGAACTACAACTTCGGGCTGCGGAGCCGCGTCTATACCTTTGGCAGCGTGAAGCCCTTCCGGGCCAGGCCGGACGAGGTCGAGCCCCTGGCCCGGTATCTCTCCGGCGTCTGCGCCTCCTGCGCGAACGTAGCCGACGTCAACGATATCGTCACCTATATGCCGCCCTTCCGGGGCTACACCGCCATCCGCCGCGTCTCGGTCCAGACGCAGAAAAAGCGGTTCTGGCGGCTGATGAATCCCTACCACTACCACGTGCACTATTACAACCCGGCGCTCTACCGGGATCTCAAGGAATGAGGAACAAATCGACCGGAGCCGGCCCCATTGTGGGACCGGCTCCGGTTTCGTATGGTTTCTGCTGCTTACAGGTTGTAGTATTTCTCGAACTCCACGGGGTGGGGAATCTTGGAGATTTCCAGGCACTCGGCGCGCTTGGTCTTGATGAAGTTCTTCAGCAGGGACTCGGGGAAGACGCCGCCCTTGGTCAGATAGTCGTGGTCGGTCTCCAGAGCGTCCAGCGCGTCCTCCAGACGGGTGGGGAGCTGGTGCAGCTTGGCCTTCTCCTCGTCGGGGAGGTTGAAGAGGTTCATATCGTAGGGACCCCAGCCGTTCTCGTGCGGGTCGATCCGGTTCTCGATGCCGTCCAGACCGGCCATCAGGATCGCCGCGAAGCAGAAGTAGGGGTTGCAGGTGGCGTCGGGGTTGCGGAGCTCAAAGCGGCGCAGCTTCGGGGACTTGGCGTAGGCGGGGATGCGGATGACGGCGCTGCGGTTGGAGGTCGCGTAGCCGACGGTCACGGGCGCCTCGAAGCCGGGGACCAGACGCTTGAAGGAGTTGGTGGAGGGGTTGGTGATCGCGCAGAGGGAGGCGATGTGCTTCAGCAGGCCGCCCATGAACCAATGGGCCTCCTTGCTCAGATGGGAGTAGCCGTTGTCGTCGCTGAACACGGGCTCGCCGTCCTTGAGCAGAAGCATGTGCACGTGCATACCGCTGCCGGCCTCGCCGTAGACGGGCTTGGGCATCAGGGTGGCGGTCAGGCCGTACTTCTGGGCCACGTTGTGGATGATGTACTTGACCATCATCGCGCCGTCGGCCATCTTGGTCATCTCGCAGAGCAGGGGCTCGATCTCAAACTGGCCCGCGCCGCCGACCTCGGGGTGATGGTACTTGACGGGGATACCAGCCTTTTCGATCTCCATGCACATTTCGCTGCGGCACTCGTAGGTGGTGTCGAGCGGCTTGGCAATGTGATAGTTCTTCTGGAAGGGCACGACGTTGCCTCTGCCCTCGGTGTCGCTGTTCCAATAGGCCTGCTGGGTATCGACCTGGAAGGCCACGCGGTTGTTCTGAACGGTCCAGCCCACCTGGTCGAACAGATAGAATTCAAATTCCGGCAGGATCTTCATCTCGTCGGCGATGCCGGTCTTCTTCATGTAGTCCACGGCGGCCCGGACGATGTTGCGCGGGTACTGCGCCAGGGGACGGTTGGCGGGGTAGTCGATGATCATGGCGTTGCCGATCATGGAGAGAGTCTTGACGTCGCAGAACGGGTCGATGCTGGCAGTCTCGAGATCGGGGATGTAGACCATGTCGCTCTTTTCGACCACGGCGTAGCCGTAGTTGGAAGCGTCAAAGCCGATGCCGTTGATCATGGTTTCCTCGGTGAAGTTTGCGGCGGGAACCGTCACGTGGCGGAACTGACCGTTGATGTCCACGATCTTGAAGTCCACCATCTTGATGTCCTGCTCCTGAATCAGGCGGATAATATCCTGTGCTGTCTTTGCCATTTTGGGCAAGCCTCCTTCGTGTGGTGATTTACCGATCCACATTATACAAAAAATACATTCATTTGTAAAGCGCTATTTCATGGATTTTTGGAAATAATGTGCAAAATGCCGTGCAGACTTCGCGAAATCTTCACGAAACTGCACTGGAAACCGGCTGGTTTGTATGTAATACTGTTCCTCGCCATTCAAAATGGAATCAAATACAAAGGAGAACCATTCATGACCAAACACATCAGAAGCCTTCTGGCAATGCTCCTGGCGATCGTGATGATCGCGGGCATTCTGCCCACCGTCGCCCTGGCCCGGAATGCGGAGCCGGCAGACGAGCCCGCGGTGGAGGATCTTCCGCAGGCCAACGGCATGCAGGTCCACACGCCCTACGGCCTGAAGCTGGGCACCGGAAAGCAGGCGACCCGCGGCCAGAACCGGGACCTCCCCACGTCCTACAACAGCGTGAACGAAGGCTGCATCACCTCTGTCAAGAACCAGACGCAGTACGGCCAGTACGGCACCTGCTGGGCCTTCGGTACGATGGCGCCAATTGAGGCGTACATGATCAAGCACAAGATGCAGGTCGGCAACACCGGCGAAATCGCGACGACGGATCTGGATCTCTCCGAGTATCACCTCTCCTATTTTAATTACAGCAATTCCTATGACGAGCACGACCTGACCAGCGGCGACAGCTCCATCCTCGACGGCGAATCCCACGTGAACGTGGGCGGCGACGGCTACAAGGCCACCCTGACGATGATGCGCTGGATCGGCGCGGCCAGCGAGGCCGAATCCGCTCTGGCCTATTCCGAATGCTCCGAAACCAGCACCATCGACCCCAAGTACGCCTATGCCTACGACGTCGGCCACGTCACCAGCGTGGACTGGATCGAGCCGACCGACATGGACACGATCAAGCAGTACATCATGGAATACGGCGCCGGCTTCTTCGGCTACTATTACAAAACAGCCTATGAGGGCCTCAATGGCGCTTACTGCTACATGAACACCAACGAGAGCAACGACTACGGCCCGAACCACGGCGTCACCGTCGTCGGCTGGGACGACAACTACAGCAAGTCCAACTTCACCGGCCTCTCCAAGCCCACCGCCAACGGCGCCTGGATCATCAAGAACTCCTGGGGCAACAACAGCCACACCGACGGCGGCTACAACTACATCTCCTATGAGGACACCTCCTATCTGGGCCACCCCATCATGTTCTTCACGGTGGACAGCCTGAACACCTACAACCACCTCTACCAGTACGACGGCACCTGCTTCACCGGCGACGCCACCAAGGGCTGGATCCCGCTGACCGTGAACAACTCTCTGATCTCCAACGTCTTCACCGCTGCGGGCAAGGAGATGGTCGAGGCCTTCTCCATCTGCACCCTCGAGGAGGATCTGGGCTACACCCTGCAGGTCTACAAGAACCCCACCAACCTGACCGGCAGCAACCCGAACCCCGCCTCCGGCACCCTGATGTCCTCCCAGACCGGCACGATCGCCCACGCCGGCTATCACACGATCCGCATTGCTTCTCCGTTCAAGGTTGAAGCGGGCGACACCTTCTCCGCCGTCTTCACCCTGGAATCCCAGCAGGGCGGCCAGAACTTCCAGATGGTCATTCCCTGCGACGAGACCCAGACCGAGGACTACACCGAAAACGGCTCCAAGCTGGCGACCCTCATCCACACCCACGTCAGTCATCCCGGCACCTCCTTCTTCCGTCTGCGCGACAACTCCGCCTGGAGCCAGCTCGACGACGGCAAGAGCCTCCGCATCAAGGCCTACACCACCGACGCCCCCTTTGACCTGACCGTCGAAGCCGGCGCGCACGGCAGCGCGGCCCTCGGCACCTTCACCTCCGGCGTCGGCTATCTGGTCACCGCCGCCCCCGACAGCGGCTACTACGCCTCCGGCTATACCGTCGTCTCCGGCGCGGCAAACGTGATGCAGAACGGCAATTCCTTCTACGTCAACCCCACCGAGAACACCGTCATCCGGATCAACTTCTCCCAGCAGGAGCCCTTCACCCTGACCTACAAGGCCAACGGTGAGACCTTCGGCAGCCCTGTCACCGGCATGACCGGCGATGCCGTCGCCCTGCCGGCCGGAGCGGCTGCGTTCGAGGGCTATACCTTCCTCGGCTGGGTCGCCTCCGAGGTGCCGGATGCCGTCACCGGCAAGCCCCTCTGCCTGGAGCCCGGCGCGACCTACTATCCCAACGGCGGCAGCACCACCCTGTACGCCCTCTATTCCTTCCGTGCGCTTGCCGTTCCCGGACTGGACGGCAGCTATGAGAAGATCACCTCCACCGCCGACCTCACCGAAGGCAGCTATCTGATCGTGAACGAGGCCTCCCTCCACGCCCTGGACGGCTCCAAGGCCGATTCCTCCGGCATGTGGTCCAAGATCAACACCGCGCCCAACTACGTGGACGTGACCTTCAACGGCGACCGGATCCCGGATAACGAGACCCTTCGCAGCGCCGACTTCAACTATGATCCCTCCGTCCGCCAGTTCTACAGCGCCTACGGCTATCCCATCGGCGGCTACAAGAACAACTACTATTTCTACGTTTGGGGCTCAAGCAGCACCTCTGCCGCCCAGACGGTGTCGTTTGACGCGAGCGGAAACGCAGTCATTCAGGACGACTATTACGGAAACAAGCTCTATTATACCAACGCTGACACCTCCTACTTCGCCTATCTGAGCAGCGCCGGAAGCCCGGTCCAGCTCTACCGCAAGACCGAGGACACCACCACCACCTACTTCTCCACCAACGTGGACGCTGCCCCCGTCACCGCCTGGACCGTCAGCTTCCAGTCCAACGGCGGCTCCGTTGTGGCAAACCAGACCGTCGTGGACGGCCAGACCGCCGTCCGCCCCGCCGACCCGACCAAGACCGGCTACACCTTCGGCGGCTGGTATACCGACAGCGCCCTGACGAACGCCTACGACTTCACCCAGCCCGTCACCGCGAACCTGACCCTGTATGCCAAGTGGGTCGAGGATACGACCGTGACCTATACCGTGACCTTCCAGTCCAACGGCGGCTCCGCCGTTGCAACCCAGACCGTCACCGAGGGTGAGGCTGCCGTCCGTCCCGCCGATCCCACCAAGACCGGCTTCACCTTCGACGGCTGGTATTCTGACAGCGCCCTGACCAACGCCTACGACTTCTCCCGGCCCGTCACCGCCGATCTGATCCTCTACGCCAAGTGGACGGAGATCGTGGTGGAAAACGTCACCCTGACTTACCTGGTCAACGGCGCGGCTGTCAATACCGTGACCGTTGCCGCAGGGACCGGCGTGACCCTGCCCGCAAGCGCGACCGCCTTTGACGGCTGGACCTTCATCGGCTGGGCCTCCGCAGCCACCGAGGAGACTTCTGCGGCACCGGCCTACTACGCCCCCGGCGCGTCCTACACCGTGAACGCGAACGCCAGCCTCTACGCCCTCTACACCCGCACCGAAGGCACCGGCGGCTCGGCCTATGAGCTGGTCACCGCAAACCTGTCCGATTGGACCGGAAGCTACGTGATCACCAAGGGCAATGCGCCCACCTACGTCATGGCCGGCCTGGACAACGAAAAGTCTTATGAGACCGAATCCAACGGCGGCGCGGCAAGCTTCGCCTCCACCGGCATCACGCTCGATGGCAGCCAGCTCAAGAACGTCGCCCAGATCTACAGCTTCACCGTGGCTCCCATCGAGGGCACGACCTACTACTCCTTCCAAAACGCCGAGAAGGGAAGCTATCTGCTGATCCGGAACAGCACCCTCTACGCAGGCAGCTTCAACAGCAGCAACAGCCGCTGGAGCATCAACGTCGGCAGCAACGGCACTGCCACCATCCAGAACCCCTACAGCAGCTACTCCAACTGCATCACCTTTGCGGGATCCAGCTTCTGGGGCAATATCTTCCAGGTCATGAGCTCCGCCAGCGATATCTATCTCTGGAAAGAAACCGCCTCCGGCGTGACCTACTACACCACGATCATCGGCGAGGAGCACGTGCATACCCCCGCTGAGCCTGTGATCGAGAACGAGGTCGCCGCGACCTGCACCGCTGCTGGCAGCTACGACATGGTCGTCTACTGCACGGTCTGCGGCGCTGAGCTGAGCCGTGAGACCACCACCGTTCCCGCCCTGGGCCACAACTGGAGCGCATGGACCTCCAACAACGACGGCACCCACAGCCGCACCTGCTCCGTCTGCAATGAGACCGAGACCCACGACTGCGAATTCGGCGACGACAACGTCTGTGAC
>ONCN01000098.1 GCA_900316335.1 uncultured Eubacteriales bacterium
CAGCGCCTTCTTGGCAGCGTCGAGCTCTGCCTGGGTCTTGGCTTCCTCGAGGGCCTTCTTCGCAGCGGCGATGGCCTCGGCCAGGGCCTTGGCGGTCTCATCGGTGTACTTGTCGGCGTCGATCTTCTCGGCGTCCTCGATGGCCTTTTCAAGCTCGTCCTTCTTCAGGCCGGGATCCTCGGGCTTCATCTCAAGGGCGGCGATGGCGTCGTTCAAGGCCTTAGCAGCGGCGTCAAGCTCGTCCTGGGTCTCGGCTGATTCAAGCGCTGTTTTGGCGGCCTCGAGCGCTTCGTTCAGCGCCTGCACGGACTGGTCGGTGTACTCGTCCTCTTCGACTGCCTCGGCCTCGTGGATGGCGGCCTCGAGCGGCGCGGTATCCACAGCCAGCTTGCCGATGGGCTGCGTCCGAGTCTGGTCGCAGCGAGTGCAGGTGAAGGTCCGTTCGCCGGGTGCAAACCGGGTAGGCGCCTTGGTGACGCGGCCCTCGTCCCAGGCGTGGCCGAGGGCGGGAACGGTCTCTTGTGCGGTGAGGACTTCGCCGCAGCGGTCACAGACGGAGCCTTCGGTCAGGCCGGCTTCCGTGCAGGTGGCTGCCTTGCCCGCCAAGGTCTTGGGTTCATGGCCGAGGGCCGGGATGCTCTCTTGCGCGGTGAGCGTTTCGCCGCAGCGGTCGCAGACGGAGCCTTCGGTAAGGCCGGCTTCCGTGCAGGTGGGCGCTTGGCCCGCCAAGGTCTTGGCTTCGTGGCCGAGGGCGGGGACAACAGCATCCGAGTAGGCGTAACGGCAGCGGGTGCAGCTATGGAGGGTGTAGCCCTCGTCCAGGCAGGTCGGGGTATAGACGGTGGTGATCAGATCATGGCCGAGCGGATCCAGCTTTTCCCGGCGGGTCTGGCCGCAGCGTGCACAGGTGAAGGTCTTTTCACCCGCGGTCTCGCAGCTTGGCTTGACGGTTACGCTGCCCTCGTCCCAGTCGTGACCCAGAGCGGGCACGGTCTGCTGCGCGGTGAGGATCTCGCCGCAGCGCTCGCAGACGCTGCCTTCGGTGAGGCCGGGCTCGGTGCAGGTGGGAGCTTTGCTTGCAACAGCCACAGGCGCGTGGCCGAGGGCCGGGATGGTCTCCTGTGCGGTGAGAATTTCGCCGCAGCGCTCACAGACGGAGCCTTCGGTAAGGCCGGGCTCAGTGCAGGTGGGAGCTTTGCCTGTCACGGCCTTGGGCGCGTGGCCGAGGGCCGGGATGGTCAGATCGGTCAGCTCCTGGGTCAGCGCTTCATCGGCGAAGGCCTTGCCTGCAAGGGGGCAGGCGGGATCCTGGCAGACATAGTGTGCCGCCGTGCCCGGCTCGGTGCAGGAGGCGGGGATCTCGGCAACCAAGGCGGGTGTATGGACGTGCGCGGGGGCGGTCAGATCGGTGAGATACCAGGGCGTACCTTCGCTGCCGCGCTTTTGATAGAGCTGGACGCCTTTTTGCATGGTTCTGTAATAGCGGAAGCGGCCGCTGGACTGGGTATTGAACTGCAACCGGGTGCCGCCGGCGCCACGGATACTCGCTGCGCCGTCAGTCACGGTAATGGTGTTGGTCTGGGGCGTATCAGAGACGTCCAGGCCGTTGCTCAGGGCGGTGCGGCCGATGTAGTAGCCCTGGGTGCTGCGCAGGCTCTGGTTGCTCGTCGACAGATGGAAGGCCGCCAGATCCACCGCCGGGGTGGCGGGGATGGTCTCGTTTTGGATGGTGACGGAAATGTGGTTGCCGTCAACGTCGGGGCTCGCCAGGCCGCCGTTGAAGCAGATCTTGTTGGTCTCGTAGACGATCAGATACTCGCCGTCTGAAAGCTCGGAAGTCTCATGGACCTTGTAATAGTTGCCGCCGCCCTCCGTAGCGCCGCGCAAATGAGCATAGAGCGCATAGAGCGTCACGTCGCTTCTGGGGATGAAGGCTCTGCCTGGCGCAGTGTAATCCGGTGCCTGTGCGGTCTCGGCCGTCAGCGGCGCGGCGGTCCAGCCGACGCTGTCATAGCCCTGGGCTTCGGGAAGCTGGGGCAAGATCATCTGCTCGCCGGCAAAGCCGGACAGCGTGTCCACCACGGTGCCGTTTGCCTCAAGCGTGACGGTGACGGCGGTCTTTTCGGCAAAGATCGCCATGACGGTGCAGTCGCTCTTGGGATTTACCTGGATGAGATTGCCCCGGATGGTCAGCTCCGCCTCGCCCTCGGTCACCTGGGCATCCTGGAGATAATAGCCCTCGGCGGGCTCGGCGGTGATGGTGGCGCCGGTGCAGGAGACTGTGCCCCAGTTTTCATTGTTGGACACGGCGTTGACCGTGAAGGCAGGCAGCGTGACGTCGGTGGTGTAGGCCTTGATGCGGAAGTTGCCCTTGCCGCCGGAGATCGTGGACCAGGCGTTCTGCCCCTCCCGGTAGAAGGAGGTATTGTTGTGGGTGGTGTGGGTCCAGGACACAAAGCCCTGCGACGAGCCGGTCAGATCATAGGGCATGTTGAGCTCCTCTGCTGCCAGCGTGAAGACCACGGTATAAACCTGGCCCTCGTTCAGCCGGACCGGGGTGTCCAGCGGAATGGTGTGGTAGCCCATATAGGGCAGCGTGCCGGTCTGCTCGGCGGCCAGCGTGCCGGAGGCAGGATCGGTGGCAGAGGTTGGATCGGTGTAGATCTTGAGCGTATAGCTCACCGCCTCGTCCCAGGTACAAAGGGAGACGGCGTCAAGCTGTTCTGTGCCGTTTGCGGTAAAGGCCGTGGCCACACTGCTGCCGGAGGGCATGGTGCGGTAGCTGCTGAAGTTGTTGGTGCCGTCGTACTGGTAGATGTGGTCATAGTTGTCGGTGGGCTCGACCTGGTAGAAGTAGCAATAGTCGTTGTAGGACGCGGTGTCCTCATAGGAGATGTAGTAGTAGCCGTTGTCGCCGTTGTAGCTGCCCCAACTGTTTTTGACAATCCAGGCGCCGTTTTTGGTAGGTCTGGAGATGCTGTTGAAGTTGGTGCGGGCGTAGTTGTCATCCCAGCCCACGACGGTGACGTCGTGGTTGGGGTAGTCAAAGTTGTTGCTGCCGTACTCGGCGTTTTGGATGTAGCAATAAGCGCCGGTGCTGTCGTTGGAATAGTAGTCCTCGTGGCAGTAGCCGAAGGTGCCCGCGCCGTAGGTCATGATGGCGTGCTTGATGGCGTTCATGTTCATGGTGGGGATCCAGTCCACGCCCTGGACGTGGGCGATGTTGTACTGGTAGGCGTAGGCGCTGCCCAGACCCGCAACCTTGGCGTTGGAATAAGCAAGGGCCGAGGTGGTCTCGCTGGCAGGGCCCTCCCAGCGCATAAGGGTGTAGGTGGCCATCTCTCCGTTGCCGCCCAGGTTGAGATAGTTGCTGTAGGGCTTGGACAGATCGCCCTTGAGCATATCCAGCGCGTCATAGGCATAGGTATAGTTGTACCACGACAGATGGTACTCCGACAGGTTCATGGACTTGGCTGCAGCCTCGCCGGTTGCGCCGTTGACGATGCCGTGCTTGATCATATAGGACTCGATCGAGGCAATCGCGCCGTGGGCCCAGCAGGTGCCGTAGCTGCCCTGGTTGCGCACAGCGGTGACGTAGCCCTCGTTGGTGGAATTGTAGTATTCCGGCAGATCGTCCTGCGGCTGAACTGCCTGCGGCGCGGACAAATAGGCGTCGGTCAGGGCGGTGGAGCCGGGATGCTCGACATAAATCTTGCCTGTTGGGTGCTCGCCGGTTTGCACGGCAAAGCCCTGGGCGGGCAGAAGGCCCAAAACCAGGCTGAGCGCCAGACACAGGGCCAAAAGACGAGAGAGGGTCTGTTTCATGGGTGTACTCCTTTCAGGTGAGATCAAACGCCGCGGTGCGGCGGATCGACTGCGTTTATTATAATCACGTTTTGCCTCGCTGTAAAGAGAAAAAATACAGCAGTTTCCCATTTCGCTGTATGAATTTCCGAAATTTGCATATCCTGTATCAGACAAACGGATCAACGGGAGGAACACCTTTGAAACTGAACTGGAAAACTCTGGCAGTCTGTCTGCTTGCGCCGCTGGCGGTGGGCGGACTCGCCGCCTGGATCACGCGCGCTTCTATGGAGGACTTTGCCGCGCTGCGGCAGCCGCCGCTCTCACCCCCGGGGTGGGTGTTCGGCGTGGTGTGGACAGTGCTGTATCTGCTGATGGGGCTGGCAAGCTATCTTGTTTGCGTCAAGCGGGACAACGCCCTGTATACCACGGCCATGAAGTGCTATGCCGCGCAGCTCTGCTTCAACTTTTTGTGGACGCTGATCTTTTTCCGCTTTGAAGCGTGGCTGTTTGCTTTTTTCTGGCTGTTGGCCCTGCTGGTGCTGATTATTGCCACCTGGAGCCTGTTTCGCCGCATCAGCCCCTGGGCCGGAAGACTGCTGGCGCCGTATCTTGTCTGGGTATGCTTTGCCGGCTATCTCAATCTCGGCGTGTGGTATCTCAACCGCTGAGCCGCCCAAACAGCAGCGCCCCGGAGCGGGATGCTCCGGGGCGCTGTATCATACGTTTCGGTTTCGCCGGGGTTTGGGCGGCGTGCGCTTAGGGCTTGAGCTCAAGATAGAGCTGGCGATACTGCCTTGCCGAGACGTCCCAGGAGACGTCTTTGTCCATGTCGCGCAAAACCATCTCATTCCAGCGGTCGCGGTCGGTGAAGTAGAGGGTCTTGGCGCGGTTCACCGCGTCGAGCAGCAGCCACGCCTCATAGCGGTCAAAGGTGAAGCCGTTGCCCTCGTTGGTATAGCAGTTGTAGGGGGCCACGGTGTCCTTAAGGCCACCGGTCTCGCGCACGATGGGCACGGTGCCGTAGTGCATGGCGATGAGCTGCGTCAGGCCGCAGGGCTCAAACAGAGAGGGCACCAAAAATGCGTCGGCGCCGGCATAGATGTTGTGGGCGCGGCCCTCGTCGTACATAATGTTGGAGCAGACGCTGCCGTGGTAGACCTGCTCATAGTGGCGGAAGGACTCTTCATAACAGGCTTCGCCGGTGCCGAGCACCACGACCTGGGTGTTGCCGTCGATGAGCTGGGGCAAAATGGCGTTGACCAGATCCAGACCCTTCTGGTCGGTCAGACGGGAGATCAGGCCAATGACCATCTTGTCTGCGTCCTCGTCCAGGCCAAGGGCCTTCTGCATGGCCAGCTTGTTGGCCTTTTTGCCGGCCAGGGCGGTCTTGCGGTCGTAGTTCTCGGCCAAACGGCCATCGGCTGCGGGATCCCACTGCTCGGTGTCGATGCCGTTGACGATGCCTCTGAGCTTGCCGCTGTGGTAGCGCAGATGGTTGTCCAGACCCTCACCGTAGAAGGCGGTCTGGATCTCGCCGGCATAGGTGCCGCTGACGGTGGTGATGCGGTCGGCATAGGTCAGGCCGCCCTTCATCATGTTGGCGTCCACCCAGTTCTGGGTCATGACGTCGGCATGGAAGACATAGTCGGGCAGACCGGTCCAGTAGCGCAGGGTGGGAATGTTGTACACGCCCTGGAAGCGCAGGTTGTGGATGGTGAGGATGGACTTTGCCCCGGCCAGCTTGGTGTCGGCAAAGAGGGTTCTGAGATAGATCGGCACCAGGGCTGCCTGCCAGTCGTGGCAGTGGATGATGTCGGGGATCCAGTCAAGGTAGTTCAGCGCGGCCAGCGCGGCCTTGGCGAAGTAGCAGAACTTGGGGATGTCGTCCACCAGGTTGAGATAGGGGCTGCCGGAGGTGAAGAACTCCTGGTTGTCAATGAAGTCATAGACCACACCGTCGGCCACATACTCCATGATGCCAACATAGAAGGACCGGCCGTCGGCGCACAGGTCCATCATGAACGAGCCGCGATAGACCATCTTCTCCTGCCATTTCTGGGGGATGCAGTGGTAGCGGGGCAGAATGACCTTGACGTCGCAGTTCTGGCTGACCAGCGCACGGGGCAGGGCGTACATCACGTCGCCCAGGCCGCCGGTTTTCACAAAGGGATAGCACTCAGAGCCGATGAAGGCAACGCTTCTTCTGGGCTGAGGCAGCTCCGGCGCTTCGGGCGCAGCCTCAACGGGCGCAGCGGGCGCTTCGGGCGCAGCCTCAACGGGCGCAGCGGGCGCTTCGGGCGCAGCCTCAACGGGCGCAGCCTCAACAGGCGCTTCGGGCGCAGCCTCAACAGGCGCGGGCTCAACGGGAGCCGTTTCAGCAGGCGCCGTCACAGCGGGCGCGGGCTCGGTGGGTACGGCTTCAACTGGCGCAGGCTCGGTTTCGGGCAGGGTGCGGGCGGGCTCGACGGCGGGATAAGCCGCAACGGCGGCGCTTTCTGCCGCAGCCTCAACAGCCTTGGCGGGAACCGGATCTGCCTTCGGCGCGGTCTCCGCCTTCTTGGCGGATCTGCGGGCAGGCTTCTTGGCAGGCTCGGTCTTGGGCTCGGTCTCCGCCTTCTTGGCGGTCTTGCGGGCGGGCTTCTTGGCGGGCTCGGCCTTGACGGGCTCGGTCTCGACTGCGGCGGCTTCGGGCTTGATCTCAGCGGGCTCGGCCTTTACAGTCTTTTTACGGGTGGGTTTCTTGGGGGTCTCGGCCACAGCGGCCTTGGGTTCTTTTATCTCTTCGTCCGATACGGACAGCTTTTTCTTGGTTGCCATAAATAGTCTCCTTTGCAGGTGATATTGGACATTTGCCATCCGGCGCATTGCGCCGGTCGCGCCTGTATTATACTCCGATTGCGCAAAATGTCAAGCTTTTGAAGGAAAAAAGCAGGAAAACTAAGGGTGAATTTCGGTTTTTTCCCGTTTTTCAGCGCGTCAGCACGCGGCCGCCGCAGCACCCGGTGAGGCTGCCGTTTGCCAGGGCGACCTCGCCTGAGACCAGGACTGTGTCGATGCCCCGGGCAAAAACAGCGGGCTCGAGATAGGTTCCGCTCTCGTGGACCTCGCGTGGGTCGAAGATGTTGAGATCCGCGTCCATCCCCGGCGCAATCACGCCCTTCCCGGCAAGGCCCAGCGCCGCGGCAGGCGCGCCGGTCATTTTGTGGATTGCCTCGGGCAGGGTGAGCACGCCGTCCTGGAAGACGTACTTTTCGATCAGCCGGGCAAAGTTGCCGTACAGCCGGGGGTGGGGTCTGCCCGCGGTGGGATAGGTCGCGTCGGAGATGACGCTTGCCCCCTCGGAGCGGAGGATGGCCGCAATGTCTTCCTCGGCGGTGATAAAATCGATCATGGTGATGGTGCAGCGCTCGGCAGCCAGAAGATCCATTGCGCACAGATCCGGCGCCCGGCCCAAAAGCGCAGACACCTCTGCCAGAGATTTGCCCAGAAGCGGCTGGTGCTCCGGCCGGTTGAGCGTGGAGAGCAGGATGTTCTCCCAGCCCACGAGCTGGGAAATGTTGTTATAGTCGCTTCCGGTCTGCAGCCGCGTTCTGATATAGGCCCGGCAGTCGGGATCCAGAAGCTTTTTGCAGAGCTCTTCGGTGCCGCCCTCCAAGATCTCGGGGGGCAGGATATGCAAAAGCTGGGTCGAACCCGCGGTGTAGGGATACACGTCCCATGAAACGCGCACGCCCTCCGCGCGGGCGCGGGCAAGACGCGCGAGAACGCGGGGGATCCTGCTGCCCCAGTTTTCACGTCCGATGGCCTTAAGGTGGCTGAGCTCGACCGGGCAGCCCAGCGCCTTGGCAACGGTGAGCATCTCCTCCACAGAACGCTCGACGTTGCTGCCCTCGTCGCGCATATGGACGCAAAGCGGAATGTCGGTCCCGGCAAGCGGCGCAAGGGCTTCGATCAAGCCCTGTGTATCATAGAAGCAATCCGGCGCATAGCCCAGACCCAGCGACACGCCGAGCGCCCCTTCGCCAAGCGCCCGCTCCATGCCGGCATGGACGGCGCGAAGCTGATCGCGGTCCAGCTCGCCTGCGGCAAAGCCCGCCACATCCGCCCGGATCACACCGGAGCCGGCAAGCAGGCCCACATGGATGGGCAGCGCAAGCTTCCGCACCGCAGAGCAGTAGGCCGCCACCGTTTCTGTCGGCACGCTGCCCGTGCCGATGACCGGGCTGAGGTACTCCAAAATCCCGGCGCGGTGGGCCGGGCCGAAGGGCGCGGCAGACATGCCGCAGTTGCCGTTGACGATGGTGGTCAGGCCCTGGCGCAGCTCCAGCTCGCCGAAGCCGGGGCGAAACACGGCCAGATCTCCGTGGCGGTGGATATCCAAAAAGCCCGGGGTTACGGTGCGGCCGGCCGCGTCGATCTCGCGCGCGGCCCCGGCCGTGATGTGGGGCGCCACGGCGGCGATGCGTCCGTCTTTGACGGCAATATCCGCAAAAAAGGCCGGCGCGCCGGTGCCATCTAAAACAGCGCCGTCCCGGATGATGGTATCAAACACAAAAAACACCTCGCGATATAGTGGTACGGGAAAGGTCCCCGATGCTAGTGTTCCGTTAAGCCTAAAAATGGCATAATCTGCGTCGCAGGATTCCGCCATACTTCGTTGTCGTCCTTGCCGGGCGTCAGCCCGCCTGCGTCCTCCGCCTCGTCTGGCGAAACCCTGCTTGCAGCTCATACTACTTTTAGCCCGGAGCCGGGGGCTCCGGGGCTTAGATCGGTTGTGCGCCGCATACAGGCCCGTCCCGCCGGCAGCCAGGCTTATTGGGCCAGATCGCGGTAGAGGAAGGAGACGATCTGCGCGCGGGTGCAGGTGCGCTCAGGCTCAAAGGTGGTTGCGCTGGTGCCCATGGTGATGCCCTTTTCTACGGCCCACAAGACCGCGTCAAAGTAGAAGGCGTCCTCCTTGACGTCACGGAAGGGGTTGTAGGCCCCGTCCTGGCCACTCACGCCCTGGGGCTTGGGTCTGCCCTCCATGCGCCAGAGGAAGGTGACGACCTGGCCTCTTGTGCAGCCCTGGCCGGGCGAGAAGGTGGTGTTGGAGGTGCCGGCGGTGATGCCGTTTTCCACGGCCCAGAGGACTGCCTTATAGTAATAATCCTGGGGCTTGACGTCGGCAAAGGGGTTGTTGGCGCTTTTGGGATTTGGGCTGCCCTTGGCGCGCCAGAGGAAGGTGACGATCTGCGCGCGGGTGCAGGTGTCGTTGGGGCTGAAATGGGTCTTGTCGGTGCCGGCGGTGATCCTCTGCACCACGGCCCAGTCGATCGGCGCATGGGCCCAGTTGTCCACCGGGGGCATATCCACAAAGTCCCGGCCCGGGCAGATATCGCCCCCGCCGCAGTAGGTGCACACCGTGAGCGCGTAGGTGCCGGTGGAGAGCTTGGTGCCGTTGGACAGCATCACATAGTACGTACCGGGATCGAGCACCGTCAGGGCCGAGTCGCCCTGACTGCCGTTGCCGCTGAAGGTGCCTCGACTGATCTGGGTATGCCGCTCGTCGTACAGATACCAGTTCCAGAAGGAACTCTTGTCCACCAGATCCGGGTGGGCCAGGCGGATGCGAACGCTCGAGGTCTTTTCCAGGGTGAAGACGTAGTAGTCGTCATCGTCTGCGTCGTTGGTGGAGCCCAGGATAGGGGTATCCGTCGGGATGGAGGTGGCGGTGTCAAAGCTGTCGTTGAGCTCGGTTTCGCAGTCCGGGGTGGGCGTGTAGTTCACGCGCAGGCTGTAGGTCTCGGTGCTGGTGTGGGTACCGTTGGTGATGCGCGCGTAATAGGTGCCGCGGTCCAGGCCCACGAGGTAGCTTTCGTAGCGCGTGCCGTCGCCGGAGACGTTGCAGCGGCAGATCACCTTCTGCCGGTCGTTGTAGAGGTAGATGATCCAATAGGTGTCTTTGTTTACATAATCAGGATGCTCCATGGTCAGTGTGACGGTGCCGCGCTGATCCAGGGAGAAGGCGTAGTAATCGTCATCGTCCGCGTCGTTGGTGGAGCCCAGGATGGGGGTATCTGTCGGGATGGGCGTTGCGGCGTCAAAGCTGTCGTTGAGCTCGGTCTCACAATGCTCGGTGGGGGTGTAGTTCACGCAAAGACCGTAGGTCCCGGTGCTGGTGTGGGTGCCGTTGACGATGCGGGCGTAGTAGGTGCCCTTGGCAAGCCCGACGAGGTAGCTGTTATACTCCGTGCCGCTGCCGGAGACGTTGCAGCGGCAGATCACCTTCTGCCGGTCGTTGTAGAGATAGATGATCCAGAACGTGTCGTTGTTGACCAGATCCGGGTGCGTCAGCGTCAGCGTGACGGTGCCGGTTTTGGTCACAGAGAAGGCATAGTAGTCGTCATCATCTGCGTCGTTGGTAGAGCCCGCAAAGCTGGTGTTGAGTGTCAAGCGCGTGGCGGTGTCAAAGCTGTCGTTGCGCTCGGTCTCGCAGTTGGGCGTTGCGGTGTAGTTGACGCGCAGCTTGTAGGTCTCGGCAGAGCGGGTCGCGCCGGCGCTCACCCGAACGTAATAGGTGCCCTTGGCCAAACCAACGAGGAAGCTTTTGTAGGTGGTGCCGTTGCCGATGACGTTGCAGGTGCAGATCTCCTTTTGCCGGTCGTTATAGAGCGCAACCCGCCAGTAGGTGTTGTCTTTCACCAGATCCTTGTGGGTAAGCTGCAGGGTGACGGTGCCCGCCTGCGACAGGGAAAAGCTGAAATAGTCGTTGTCCCCTGAGGCGGAGATCGCGTCGGAGTAGTCTGTGTTGACCTTGATGGCCTGCGCGGCGTCAAAGCTGTTGCCGGCCTCGGCAGACACAGCGGGGATCACAGGGCCCAAAAGCAGCACCATGGCCAGAAGCACATACAGGCAGGACAATGGGGTGCGGTGTTTCATACGAATATCCTTCCTTTCCAGTTCGATCACAGGGGCTGCCCCCTGCGGCAAGACCCGGACGCGGCGCTCTGCCGGGTCCGGGTCGGGGGATACGGGATCAGCTCCGCTTGACGACCTTGCCGTTTTCACCCATCATGTACTTTTCGCCGAAAGCAGGGTTGAGCTTGGCAAGCTCGGCATAGGCCTCGGGATGCTGGCGGCAGTACTGCAGCGCATAGCGGGGCTTGGTGCGGATATTCTTTTCAGACCACTTTTGTGAGAGCTTGTCGGTGAGCTTGCGGCCCACATAGACAAAGCAGAACACGGCCAGTGCAATCATAACGACGCCGCCCAGGATCATGCCAAAGTCCTTGAGGCCGGAGGCGATCATGGCGATGCCGCCGACGGCAAGGCCAACGCCAAAGACATTTGCCAGCGCAGAGATCAGCGTTGCAAGCGGGGAATAGGGATAGTTTTTGTAGAAGAATATCACTTTTTCTCACTCCTTCTTTTAATAGACAATAACGCGTGTGCCGGTGGGCACGTTATAATAGATAAACTGGCAGCCCTCGTCAAGCATGCGGATGCAGCCGTGGGATGTGGGCTCGCTCATGGTCCAGGAATAGACGGCCCCGGAGTTGTAGTATTTGGGTCTGGAGTGGAAGGCGCGCCCGGCGCCGTCGATCACCGAGACCTTGTCCACATAGAACTCTGCAAAGTCCCACGTTGCAGCCTTGTACTGGATGGTGGTATCCTGCACCTTGGTCACATGGTCGTTGGTGCCCGTGGCGCAGACAAAAGAGCGGATCAGCTTCCAGTTGCCGCGCGAGCCCTGGAAGACGTTCACCCTTTGGGTGTAGGGGCTGACCCAGATCAGATACTTGGTGTTTGAGCCCATGGACTTCACATGGTTGACGAAGTATTCCTTCACCTGGCGGCTGTAGTCCCAGGTGACGTAGAATTTGTCGCCGCTGATGTGGATATCCCAGTAGTGCACCCAGCCGGTCACGCCGTTGGACAGGCGGACGTAGGCGGAGGTGGTGCCGTAATAGGTGAGGTAGGTGACGTAGGTATAAGGCTCAAGCGTGGTCTTGTAGCCAGACAGGTCAGACCAGGAATAGAGCGCGGTGCGCTTGATGGTCCAGGCCTGGACGTTCTGCGAGCGGACAGCCTTGGTGCCCTGGATGATGCCGTCGTCCACCACGTAGTTGAAGGTGAAGGACTTCTCCTCGCCCTGCCAGTTCAAAACGGCCTTGACCGTGGCGTTGGTGTCGTCGATGTCGTCGCGCAGCAGGCTCTTGAAGTTGATGTCGCACTGGGTGGCGTAGCCGTCGTAGAGCGTCAGCAGATAGGGGCCTGCGACCTTTTTGCCCTCGAGATACCAAGTCAAGGTGCAGTGGCGCTTGTCGTTGGGCGTGTTGTTCAGCCGGATGGAGACGGGGATGGTGGGCTGCTTTACCGTGGGCTTATTGTCCACGGTCTTTTCGGCCGTGACGCCGCGAATGCCGGTGACGGAGGTCTGGTCCATGCGCTCAAAGCCGCAGCTTACCTTTGCCCCGGTGCGGCCGAGGACCACCGTGTCGATCCAGCCGCTGCCCTGCACCGTGGCAGGGTGGGCATAGACGCCCGCGCGGACGACGTAGCCGTTGTTGGTCAAAACTGCGTTGTCGGAGATCAGATCCGCCTGCTTTATCGTGACGCCCTTGTCCACCGTGAGGCTGCCCTCGTAGATTTTGACCTTGTCCGGGCTGCCGGAGGCCAGGGTGACGGCGTTGTGGACCTCGATCAGCTCGGGGGCCTTGTGGGCCTTGACCGTGGCGGGGCGGCAGAGCACCAGATCAGCGATGCTGCAGTTTTTGAGCACCAGCTCCACCGGGCCGTTGCCCTGGATCACCAGGCGGCCGGTGACGGTGAGATCCTCCAGCTCGAGCTTGCCGCCCTCGCCGCAGACGATCAGATCGCCGTCCACCACGGTCCCGGCAGGGACCTGCTCGGCGCTCAGGGCAAAGCTGCCGGGGATGGGATCGGGCAGGGTCTCGCCCTTGCCGCGGATGAGATTGTAGAAGACCTGGGCAAGCTCCTGCCGGGTGATAAAGCCGGTGGGGTTGAGCTTGCCGTCGCCGCCCTTGACCTTGCCGGCGGCAATCATGGCTGCCAGCCGCGGCGTGGCCCAGGCGCTGACTCTGTTCCAGTCGGAATAGTTGTAGATGGGCTCCCAGTCGTTGCCGTTGACGCCGAAGGCGCGCGCGAGCATCACAAAGACCTGCTCGCGGGTGATGCGGGCGTTGGGCGCCATGGTGTGCTCGTCGGTGCCGTTGATGATGCCCATGGCCTTGGCAAGCGCAATGGGATCATGATACCAGGCGCCGGCCGGCACGTCGCGGAACGCGGACAGATCCGCCTTCGTCTGCGTCAGCAAAACGCGGGTCAGGACCGTCACGACCTCGGCGCGGGTGGTAAAGTCGGTGGGACAAAGGCCCTCTTCCCCCTTACCCTTAAGCAAGCCCTCGCGCAGGGCAAACAGCAGCGCCGGGCGGGCCCAGTTGTCGGCAACGTCGAAGGCCTCGATGAGCTCTTCATCGGTCATCTCCCAGGGCTCCTTGGGCGCGGGCGGCTCGGTCGGCTCGGTGGGATCTGTTGGCTCCGTCGGCTCCGTGGGCTCTGTTGGCTCGGTGGGATCCGTCGGATCGGTGGGCTCCGCGGGCTCAGTCGGCTCCGTCGGCTCCGTGGGCTCGGTCGGCTCGGTGGCCTCCGTCGGCTCGGTGGGATCTGTTGGGTCGGTTGGCTGGGCAGGGTCCTGCACAGACTCAGACGGCTCTGGCGTGGGCTCTTCCGCCCCCTGGGAGCCGGCCGCGCAGACCATCACATTCAACAGCAGCAGCGCCGCCAACAACAGCGCCAGATGCCGAAGCCAAGACCGGTACTTCATGCTCTCATTTCTCCTTCCGATCCGGGCAGAAGCTGCCCATCGTGGTTCTGTAAATCCATTATACCATCCCGGTTTTTGAATTGCAATAGGCCCGGGGCGGGAGAACTCAGATTTTTACGCCGATAGAAGCAAGGCGGCCGCAACGCAAAAAAAGTTCCATATCCTCCGGGATATGGAACACACATGACAGGATCTTCTGTTTTGCGCGCTGCGGCCGCGCTGTTTGTTCGTCAGACTCAAGCGCCGCACATGGTTTTGAAAAGCCGCATCAAAATCTGGGCGGCGGTCAGCCGCGCGACGTCCTGCTCGGCCACAAGCGGGATGGTTTTCAGCACCTGGTCGCCCGCCTTCACCGTGAGTGTGCCAAGCCGGTCGCCCCGGCGCACCGGCGCGGTAAGAGAGGGCTCCAGCTCGGTCTCGCGGGTGATCTGGCTTTGCTGCCCCTTTTCGATGAGGATCTTGCCCGCGTCGGACAAGACGGGTGTTGCCGTGTCCGCCTGGCCAAGCTCCACCGGCACGGGCGGCAGCTCTACGTCCAGATCCGGCGTCACCAGCGCCCAGCCGGCAAAGCCATAGTCGAGCAGGGCCTTTGCGTCGGCAAACCGGCCCGAGGACGTTTTGGCCCCCAGCACCACGGCGATCAGCTCAATGCCGTCGCGCTGGGCCGAGGCTGACAGGCAGTGCCCGGCGGTGCTGGTATAGCCGGTTTTCAGCCCCGTGGTACCCTTGTAAAAGCGCACGAGCTTGTTCGTGTTGGACAGTCCGAAGCGGCCATCCCGCACGGTATCCATCCAGATGGTGGTGTAGCTTCGGATCCGGTCGTGGGTCAGAAGCGCGCGGGACATCAGCGCGATATCCCGCGCCGTGGTGCGGTGCTCCTTGGCCTGGGCCTCGTCGCAAAGGCCGGTGCAGTTGACAAAGTGGGTGTTGGTCATCCCAAGCTCCTCGGCCCGCCGGTTCATCCGCTCAACAAAGGCGGCCTCGCTGCCTGCCAGGTGCTCTGCCAGGGCGGTGGCGCAGTCGTTGGCCGAGGCGACCACCACGGACTTGAGCATCTCATCCATGGACATCTCCTCGCCCGGCTCGAGATAGACCTGGCTGCCGCCCTTGGCCGCTGCGGTCTCGGAGGCGACAACGCGATCGTCCATGCTGATCTCGCCGCGGTCCAGCGCCTCCATCACCAAGAGCAGGGTCATCACCTTGGTCACAGAGGCGGGCTCCATGGGCGTGTCGGCGTCCTGTTCGAACAGGACCGTCCCGGTGGCCGCGTCCATCAAAATGGCGGAGGGCGACTCGAGCTCCAGCTCCGGCTCTGCGCCACGGGCCGGGAGGCACAGGGCAAGCGACAGGCTTACAAGCAGCAGCGCGGATACAATACGCTTTGGCATAGTCTTCATCCTTTCCCCTTCCCCGGGCCGGGCTCAGTTGTCCGCCCGTTTCCGGGCGCCGGCCTGGGATCTGGTACAGGATATGCGTGTCCGGTCCGCTTCATGCCCGGGGCTTTGGCGCTCTCGCACAGGCTCCAGAAGATCCACAAGCTGCTTGCTCACCATAGCGCCGATGGGCAGCAAAATCATGCCCGCAACGCCCATGAGCCGATAGCCCAGATAGAAGGCCATCAGCGTCAAAAGCGGGTGCAGGCCCATCTGCCGGCCCACCACGCGCGGCTCCAGGGCCGCCCGGGTGAGCGTGAGGGCGGCATAGAGCAGCAGCAGGCCGATGCCCCGGACCTTATCCGCCTGCAAAAACGCCACGAGCGCCCAGGGCAGCAGCACCGTGCCCGAGCCGAAGACCGGCAGCGCGTCCACCAGCGCGATCAGCGCGCCGAAGAGCAGGGGGAAGTCCACGCCCAGCACCCACAGCCCGAGGGTCAGAAGCACAAAGACCAGGCCCATAAGCTTGAGCTGCGCCTTGCAATAACTGCCCAGGGCCGTGTGGATACGCGCGGCGATCTGGCCGAGCTTCTTCCCCCAGCCCGGCGGCAGCCGCGTGCGCAGCCACTGTTTGACCTGGCTGAGACTGGAAGAGATCATATAGGTCGCCAAAACGGTGGTGACAAGCCCCATCACCTTGCCGGGCAGACCTGTCACCACCCCCGAAACCAGGCGCGTCAGGCGCGCGGTGAGCTCGCCCGCAAGCAGGCTGCCGCCGGAAAAGAGCCGGTCTACCCACGCCTGCGCCGCCGGGCCGAAGCCGTCGGGCAGACGCCCGGCCAGATCCTCCAGCCACAGGCGCACGGACTCGGTCGGTCCCTGCAGGGCCTGCAAAAGCTGCGGAAGCTGCCGTACCAACCCTTGCAGCTCGGAAAAGCCCACCCGGCAGAAAAACCACAAAACCAGCCCCACCCCGGCAAACAGCCCCGTCACGGTGATGGCCGCGGCAAGACAGCGGGGCATCCGCCCGCCCCGGCTCAGCGCCTGCACGCCGGGCTCGGCTGCCAGCGCCAGCGCGTAGGCCAGCAAAAAGGGGAACAGCAGCGGCAGCGCCACCGTGACCGCGCCCAGCACCGCCAGCGCCGTAAGCGCGGCGGTCAGTATCTTCTTTGGCAGAGGCTTAAGCTGCATGGCAGATCCCTCCCAGTGAAAGCCAAGACAAGTTCTCTATCACAGTTTAGCCGAAGCAGGCGGAAAATATGCGCGCAAAAAGCGGCGGATCCTCTTGCGCGAAAGAAACGGATATACTATAATGTATACACAACCCATTTTGCGAGAGGAGCGCCTGACATGAAACGAACCTGGAAATGGCTCGGCCTGGCCGCGGCGATCGCCTACGCGGTGTGGCCGGCGGATCTGCTGCCCGGCATCGTCGCCGACGACATTGTGGCGCTGGTCGCCGCGCTGGTCCCCTTTGTCGCAGCCGTCAAGCGCCTGCGCGACCAAAAAAAGCAGCCCGCCCTGCCAGAGGGCGACAAAGACGAATAACTGCCCCGCACAAAACCGGCCCGGAACCCGAAAGCAGGCTCCGGGCCGGTTCAGTCCGTCAAAGAACGCCGGAAGCAGCAGCGCGGGGAGAATGAAAAAACGAAAGATTGAACGAGTGAAAGAATTGCGGTGTCCCTGCGGGACGATTTGAATTCAATTCTTTCTTTTTTCATGGTTTTATTCATTCCCATGACCTCGCGCACGGATGTACGCACGTACAGAACTTTTTAGAAACTCCTATACGTTTTTTCTGCGTCTATCCACAATTTCACAGTCATCAGACATCTCATGCACAATCCCAAACAATACGTGAAAACGCAGATTTTCAGAGCCGCGGGTAATCCAAAAGGGTCAAGACCCTTTTGGTCGTTTTAATCTTTGCTTACTTTCTGTGCGCACAGAAAGTAAGGCCCCCGGCAGGGATCCCAGCCAACAGGATTATGAGTGCAACCATTGGGTGGCGGAAGGCCTGTGCAACCTCAGACCAATCCAAAACCCGGAAACACCCGGAATGGCGCTTCGCGACTGGCCGCTGTGGTCAGCGGCCACTACGGGATAGGTGCGTTCCGTAGTGGCGCATGACTCCCAGGGGACTAGCTATGCGTCGCACATCGGCCATAGCCTTCAAGGCACAGGGGATGGGATCAGGCAGCGGGCAACAGGCCGTAGGCACAGGAGGAGACGTGGAAAGCAATTTTCCAGGATATTTTTTCAAAAAAATCATGAATATATCTTGAAAAGCTGAGATTTATGTGGTATAATAAGGCTACCCACCAGGACTATCACCGTTTTGGGAGACAGAAGAGCGTCACCGGGAACGCATCCGTGCGAGTACCGTACCACGGCGGGTGCGTATCTCGCGCCGCGACTGCGCACCCGCGCCGATACGCGCGTGTAGGGGCGAGCATCGCTCGTCCGCGGAACAATCGCCCCAAGCATGGAACACGCCAACGCGACTGCGCACCCGGTTGGGATTGCGAATTTGCATCGGCGTGTTGTATTTATTTCGTTTTCACCGCGGACGGCCAATGGCCGCCCCTACACACAGAGAACCGTCCCCTGTGTCTTCGCAGAGAACCGTCCCCTGTGTCTTCGCGGAACAATCGCCCCAAGCATGGAACACGCCGACGCGAATTCGCACCCGCTCCGATATGCTCGCCCCTACGCAGTGGACTGAGACGGTGGAAGACACAGGGGCCCAGCCGGCCCGTTCGGGGTGTGTTTTTTTCCTGGTGTGGTATCTTGCAAGCGCGATATTTTTCGCGCATCCGTTTTTCAAGTGTAGTATCTTAGAAGAATGATCTGATCAAGGAGGTGTCCATGGAAACTCTGTTTCAAACCGTCAAGCGCGCCGTGCCGGTCCCGGAGGCGGCGGCCCGGTATGGGCTGGAGGCCGGCCCGTCCGGGATGGCCCGCTGCCCCTTTCATCCGGACAAGACCCCCAGTCTCAAGCTCTATGACGACCACTATTACTGCTTCGGCTGCCACGCCCACGGGGACGTGATCCAGCTCGCGTCCGGGCTGCTGGGCCTTTCGCCCTACGCTGCCGCCCGCACCCTCGCAGACGCGTTCGGCCTGCCCTCCCCCTCCGGCCGCCCCCCAAAGCCTTCCCCTTGCGCCGAAGGCGTCTGGCGCAGCGTGCCGGATGCGGGCCGTTCCCCTGCCCGGCTGCAGCCGGATCTTGCTCCCGCCGCGGCCCTTCGCAAGCAGGCGGCCCGGTGCCAGCGGGTTTTGCACGCCTATCTGCGCCTGCTGCGACGCTGGCGGACGCAATACGCCCCGGCCTCAGCAAGCGACGTGCCGGACGAGCGCTGGGTGGAGGCCATGCAGATGTACGACCGGATCGACCGGCTGACTGAGGATCTGCTGCGCTGCACCCCGGAGCAGCTTGCCCGCGCCGTTGCCCTGCTGAACGCTGACGGGAAAATCGATCGACTCGAGCGGCGGCTGAAGACACAGGAACGCACAGAACAGGAGGTAGTATGAACGATTTCGCACAAACCTATATCCCGTTGCAGGGGAAGCCGCTTCCCCCCTGGTTCGAAAATCTGAGGCTCAACGAGGTGTGCTTCTGCCGGGAGCTTCTGGCGGAGCACCCGATGGTTTGCGTCAACGGCAGCTTCTTCACCGTGGACGGCAGGGTGAACGGCGAGGCCGCCCTGGAAAAGCTGATCTACGACAAGCTCAGCCCCTGGCTGCAAACCGGCCTGTCCCGCCGGGTGGAGGGGCTTCTGAACGTGCTGCGCGCCGAGGCGTATCAGCCCGACCTTCCCATTCAGACCGACCGCATCCACGTGGCCAACGGCACGCTGTTCCTGGACGGACGCTTCACGGAAGAAAAGGAATACTGCCGCAACCGGCTGCCGGTGCGCTACGATCCCGAAGCCGTCTGCCCGCCGGACTTTCTCCGGTTCCTGGATCAGCTTCTGGAGCCGCAGGACGTTTGCACCCTCCAGGAGTTCATGGGCTACTGTCTGCTCCCCACCACCAAGGCCCAGAAGATGCTGATGATCGTGGGCCAGGGCGGCGAGGGCAAATCCCGGCTCGGCGTGGTCATGCGCGCGATCTTCGGCAAGAACATGACCAACGGGTCTCTTGCCAAGGTGGAGACCAACCGCTTTGCCCGGGCGGACCTGGAGCACGTTCTGGTGATGGTGGACGACGACATGCAGATGGAGGGCTTGCCGGAGACCAACTACCTCAAGCTGATCGTCACCGCGGAGCTGCCCCTGGATCTGGAACGGAAGGGAAAACAGAGCTACCAGGGCGAGGTCTACGCCCGCTTCCTGTGCTTCGGCAACGGGTCGGTGAAGGCGCTCTATGACCGCACCCACGGCTTCTTCCGTCGACAGATCATCCTGTCCGCCAAGCCCAGAGACCCTTCCAGACGCGACGATCCTGACCTTGCCGAAAAGCTGACCGCCAACCCGGAGGGCTTGTTTCTCTGGGCCCTTGCCGGCCTCAAGCGGCTGATCGGGCAGAACTATCAGTTTACGCTCAGCACCCAGGCCCAGGAAAACCTGGCAGCCGCCATCTCGGACGGCAACAACGTGGTGGACTTCCTGCGCGCGACGGACTACGTGAGCCTGTTCTCCGAGGCCGAGTGCAGCACAAAGGAGCTCTACGCCGCCTACAAGCTCTGGTGTGAGGACAACGTGCTCTTTCCGCTTTCGAGCTACAGCTTTTCCAAGCACCTGAACGAAAACCAGAACGCCTATCACATCCGGTACACCAACAACATCTATATGCAGGGCAAGCGCGTCCGGGGCTATGTCGGCATCGAGCCGCGCGAAGGCGGCGGGCTGCTCTGGGCCGCAGGCAGCAGGCAACCGGCAGTTGGCAGTCGGACGTGACCGGCCCGCGCGACGGAGAATGGCCAACCGCGCGCTCGGGCATGGACTGGTATCTGTACAGACTGTACAAGTGCTGTACACGTCATAAGACGCCAG
>ONCN01000089.1 GCA_900316335.1 uncultured Eubacteriales bacterium
AAGCGGCGATATGGATCGGGAAGAAATGATCCGCCAGATCCGTGCCATGGGGCTGAATGTGGAGGAATAAGGAAAACAAGGTGCCCGGGGGATCTGTTCCGCCCAGGCACCTTGTTATTGCAGAGAAAGGTTAACCATAAATTATTATGGCATACTATTTGGAAGCTAATCTGCCGATGTGAAGTGAACAATCCGCGTATTCCTCCGCTTCGCATAACGGAGCGTTACAGCAGCGCCGCCGAAAGGATAGCGCACGTAGGCAACCACGACGTCTGACCATTGGATCATATACTCGTTTCGCTTTGCAATGGCATAGCGCCGGGGAACGCTCTCCAAGGGCGGATAAACTGTCCCATCATACTGGGCGGTATCATAGCTGCGATCCGGGTAGGGGATCACCAGGTAGGAGCAGATCTGCGGATTCCGTGCCTTTTCCGCCCAGACAACGCTGGCTGCCAAACGATCAAATTGGCCGTATCCGCCCAGGTAGAATGTGTCCGCACCCTCATGGATTAGCTCTGAAACAGTTTCCTCCAGCCAGCGGCGCACCTTTGGCTCCTCCGAAATCTCCCGATGTCCAACAAATGTAACCACCATGATATATGATCTCCAATCTCAAAACACCAACGAACGTTAGTATATTTGAAATTGTAATCACCTACAATTGTTCTGTCAATAACAATTGTAGGTGATTATCATGAAAGAGGTTTTAGCAAGGCGTTTGAAGGAATGCCGGAAACAGCGCGGGCTGACCCAGATGCAGGTTGCCGTCTACTGTGATATCACAGAGAAGGCCTATCAGAACTATGAGCTGATGACCCGGGAGCCGAAGCTGGAGATCCTGGCGCGAATCGCGGATTTGTATGAGGTGTCCCTGGACTATCTTGCCGGCAGAACGGAAAACCCGGAGGTGAAGTAAGCGACAATCGCTTGCATTCTGTGTGTTTTTGTGATATGATCCCATCAAATTAGGGGGAATGCGAAATGGAAAAGTTCATACCTTATGAGAAGCTCTCGAAGAAAAAGCAGCGGGAGCGGAACAAAGAAAAGCGAGGCAGCTGGGGCGCACTCAATCCGGTTACCCGGAAGAGCGAGAATCCCAAAGCCTACAACAGAAAAAAGGCACGTCAGTGGTCTTGCGAAGACCGACATGACGTGCCTTTTTTACTGCTCAATTATTTCATCTGCGCTTCTGCCCACTGATACACGGATTCCAAAGCTGGGATCAGCGTTTTGCCCCGCTCCGCCAGGGCGTATTCCACCGTGGGCGGGATGGTGTTGTACTGGGTGCGGGTGATACATCCGACCGCAAGAATAATCCTGAACCGGGAGTGCCTCGGTTCAGGATTTCTGCTTTTGCAGGGGTCTGCGTGCTGTCAGCGTTACGATAGTGAACGATTTGTTTCAATCGTTCTAAGCCACATACCGCAGCATTTCGCAATGACCGTCGCGGCAGCAAATGATGCAAGGATCACTGCACCATCTTACGAAACCAACGTGGGGCATTTTTACCCCGGAAAATGGTTGCAGGATGAAATAGAGCATGCTATAATCCGTTAAAAGGGTAGATGCAGTCAATCATCGACAGCAGCACCCATAAATCGAAGGGGCTGCCTCGTTAGTGAGACAGCCCCGTTTTGCGCCTTCGCCCCGTCTGCGCAGGGGCGCAAAAACGCATAAAGTTTACCGTAATAAATTATGGACCCCAAAAGCAGTCTTAGCTGCCCTGCGCCATCCAATCCTGCACCAGGTGGATCTCGCGGATATAGCCTTCGTCGTCGTTCGGCGTTTCCAGCGTGAAGGGCAGACCCTGCAAGGCAGGGTGCAGCGCAATGCGGTGCAGGGCCGGAAGCCCGATCTGCCCCTCGCCAAGCTTCGCGTGGCGGTCCTTGTGCGAGCCAAGCTCGTTTTTGCTGTCGTTGAAATGCACGGCCTTGAGCCGCCCGAGGCCGACGATCCGGTCAAACTGCGTCAAGACCCCGTCAAGGTCCCGCACAAGATCATAGCCCGCGTCCCACACGTGGCAGGTGTCCAGACACACGCCCACATGGTCGCGCAGCTCCACCCGGTCGAGGATCTCACGGAGCTGCGCGAAGCTTCCGCCGATCTCCGTGCCCTTGCCCGCCATGGTCTCAAGCAGCACCGTCGTGTGCATATCCGGCCAAAGCGCCCGGTTCAGCGCTTGCGCGATCTGGTCGATGCCGGTCTGCGCGCCCTGGCCGGTGTGGGCCCCGGGGTGGAAGTTGTAAAGATTTCCGGGCAGATGCTCCATCAGCGCCAGATCCTTTTGCAGCATATCCAGCCCGTTTTCCCGCGTGACGGGGTTGGCTGAGCACAGGTTCATCGTGTAGCTCCCGTGCGCCGTCAGCGGGCCGAAGCCCTCCCGGGCCAAAAGGGATCCCAGCGCCAGCGCGTCTGGCTCGTTGAGCGGCTTGGACCGCCCGCCGCGGGGGTTGCGGGTGAAAAAGGCAAAGGTGTTGCCGCCAAAGCGCAGCATGGTCTCGCCCATGGCCGCGTAGCCGTCTGTGACCGACAGGTGACAGCCGATATAGATCATATGGATCGCTCCTTCCAACGCCGAAAAAAACGCAGCTTGCGGCATTAGCGTACCACATCCGCCCACCGGTGTCAAGCGCGGGTGTTTTTTTCGATAAATGATTGCATTCCCACGCCGGATGGGATATACTGTCAATATGGAAGCGGCTCTGCCGGTTCAAACACAAGGAGGAAGCCTATGAAAAGCTTGCTGATCGCAGATACCACAAAGGCTGAGCGCGAGCAGATCGTTGCAGACGCAATCGGCAACGTTGACGGCCTGTGCGACGGCTGCGCGCCGGGGCTGCTCAGGATGTATCAGGACTATATCGACGGCGTCAAGGAGCTTCGCCAGATCAATATGGAGTTCCGCGCCCGCTACACCTCCGGCGCCGCCGGCCCGGACAGAAGCGGCTGCGCCTACGCCGGCACGCCGGACTGAGCGCATCGCCGCAAAGGGGGAGCATGCAGGAGTTTTATTATAAACAGGCGGAAAACGGGACCTATGCCGTGGTCGAGTACCACGGCGACAAGCAGGCCGTCACCGTGCCGCAGGACGGCGTCATCGTCAGCATCCTGGGCGACAAGCTCTTTGCCGGCCACCCGGAGATCACCTCCGTCACCCTGCCCGACAGCATAACAGACCTGGGCGAGTTTTTGTTTGACGGCTGTGACCGGCTCGCGCAGCTCACGCTGCCGCCCGGCCTGCGCTTTTTGTGGGGCCACACCTTTGCCCGCTGCGGCCTGGAGCAGATCGTCCTGCCCGACAGCCTTGTCAGCATTCCGCCCTTTGCCTTCAAGGACTGCAAAAAACTGAAGCGCGTCGTGTGCGGCGCGGGCATGAAGCAGATCCACGCCTGGGCCTTTTCCGGCTGTGACGCGCTCAAAGAGGTGGTCTGCGGCCCCAACGTCACCATAAGCCCCCGGGCCTTTGACCAAAGGCCCTGAGCCGGACAGTCCAAACCCCAAACACACAGAGGAGCGCTATGGTACGACAGATTGTAAAAGACCCGATTTTCCTCGGGCGAAAATCCCGGCCCGCGACCGCGGATGACCTGCCCATTGCGCAGGACCTGCTCGATACCCTTGCCGCCAACCGCGAGCGCTGCGTGGGCATGGCGGCCAACATGATCGGCCAGGCGGTGCAGATCATTGTCTTCGATCAGCAGGGGACCGCCGTTGTGATGCTGAACCCCGAGATCCTGCGCGCCGCAGACCGCTTTGAGACCGAAGAGGGCTGCCTGTCCCTGCCCGGCGTGCGCAAAACCACGCGCTTTCGCACCATCAAGGTGCGCTACCAGAACCAGCGCCTGCAAACCCGCATCCAGACCTTCACCGGCTGGACCGCCCAAATCATCCAACACGAGATCGACCACCTTCATGGAATTTTGATCTGAGCTTCGGCAGGGAGGTACGTCCATGAAAAAAGTACGCATCACCGTCAAGCGCATGGCGCGATATGACGATCTGATCGAGGCCTACGAAAACCCCATCGAGCATGCCTGCACGGTGCAGCCGGGGCAGAGCTGGGTCGCCAACGGCTGGCAGCGGCCCGACGGCTTCTGCTCCAGCGCGTGGGACACGCTTTCGCCCTTTGTCCTCGCCCTGGCCCACGGCGGTGAGAATTTTTACGACGGTTGGATGAAAAACCCAAAATCCGCCATGCTCTCGTGCAACGACGGCTTTCGCCCGGTGAGCTTTTTGCTCGAAGCCCTGGACGAAGACGCCGACGCCTGAGCGCAGAAGGGAGGCTTTTCTATGTGGTTTTGGCTTGCACTCGGCTCCGCGATCTTTGCGGCGCTCACGTCCATTCTTGCAAAGATCGGGATCAAGGACGTGGGCTCCAATCTTGCCACCGCCATCCGCACCATGGTCGTGGTCGTGATGGCCTGGGGCATGGTGTTTTTGACCCATCAGCAAAGCGGCCTGAAGCAGATCAGCACCAAAAGCTGGGTGTTTTTGATTCTCTCCGGCCTGGCGACCGGGGCCTCGTGGCTGTGCTATTATCGCGCGCTGCAGCTTGGCGACGCGTCCAAGGTCGTGCCGGTGGACAAGCTCTCCGTGGTGATCACGCTGGTGCTTGCCTTCACGCTGCTGCGCGAGCAATTCACCGTCAAATCGCTGATCGGCTGCCTTCTCATCGGCGCCGGGACGCTTTTGATGGTGCTGTAAAAGGAGGATGCGATATGACGTTGCTTCAGACCCTGCAAGCCCGATTTGAGGCCCACCCCGAGCGCCATCCCGGCCTTGCATGGCAAACGGTAGCCGCGCGCCTGGATGCGCAGCCCGGCGTCCTTTCTGCCCTGGCGTGGATGGAGCAGACCGGCGGCGAGCCCGACGTGCTGGGTTTGCCGCAATCGGAGGAGCTTTTGTACTGCGACTGTTCCAAAGAGACGCCCGCCGGCCGCAGAAGTCTGTGTTATGACGAGGCGGCCCTGAAAAAGCGCGCCAAAAACCCGCCGGCAGACAGCGCTGTGCGCCAGGCCCAGGCACAGGGCATCGCGCTGATGAGCCGGGCGCAGTATGATGCCTTGCAGACGGTTGGCGAGTTTGACTGCAAGACCTCGTCGTGGATCAGCACGCCCGAATCGGTGCGAAGCCTTGGCGGCGCGCTGTTCTGCGAGCGGCGCTATGGGATGGTCTTCACCTTCCACAACGGCGCGGACTCGTACTATTCCGTCCGCGGCTGGCGCGGCGTGCTGCGCCTGTAGTGCCCAAAACACGAAAAACCGGACGCCGCGGCGTCCGGTTTTTGCGCCCCGGGCTAAAGCGGAAAGGCGACCGCCTCGTGATACAGCGACTGCAGCAGGCGCACAAAAGACAAAAGCGAGGGCCTTGTGTCGTCCTTGTGCGCGCACAGCACGCAGAAGAACCGTTCGTCGCAGTCATAGGGGATCCAGGCAAACTGGCCGCTGTGGTCGTTGAGAAAGCCCGGCGCCAGACAGACGCCGCGCCCGGCTGCAACGTTGGTCAGCGTGGTGTCGTGGTCTGCGCTGTTGAAATAGGACACCCCGCCGGCACTGATGACCCGGTGCTGCACGGCCCTGAGCGCGGCAGGGGAGCCGCCGCCGACCATCAGCGTTCTGCCGCGCAGATCCGCCTGCGTGATCAGATCCTTCTGCGCAAGCGGGTCGTCGCGCCGGGTGATCAGATAGACGTGGCTTTGAAACAGGTCGTAAACAACAACGTCAGAGAGCTGACGCGTCCGCTCGCGCAGCGAGAAGAGCAGATCCGCCTCATGCTTGAGAAAGCTCTCCATCCCGCGCTCATACTGAAACTTCGGAACGATCTGCACCTGGGGCGACTGCTCGGCAAACAGCCGCATGGCCTCCGGCAGAAAATAGACCGCCTGGCGCACCATCAGACTGATCGAGATAGAGTCCTTCCAGGTGCGGCTGTAATTCTGCCCCTGCTCGATCGCGCGCTTGAGCTCTGCCCGCAGATTGGCAAGAAAGCTTACAAACTGGCTGCCCGCCGGGGTCAGCGACGCGCCCTTTCCGCTGCGCTCAAAGATCGCAAAGCCAACCTCCTCCTCAAGCAGGCGGATCTGATAGGAAAACGTCGGCTGGCTCACAAACAGGTTCTCCGCCGCGCGGCTGAAATTCAAGGTCCGCGCAAGCTCAATGCAGAAGTCGATCTGTTTTGTCGTCATAATTGCCTCCATGATATTTAATTTCTAAATCAATTATACAATACTTCAATTGGACTTTGCAATCATAATCTGCTAAAATGAGATCAGAAAAAAACAGGAGGACAAACCAATGGCAAAGACTTTGATCGCATATTTCTCCAGAGCGGATGAAAACTATTTCGGCGGCGCCATGCGCTATATCAAGGTGGGCAACACCGAGGTCGTGTGCCGCATCGCGCAGGACCTCATCGGCGCAGACAGCTTCAAAATCGAGATGAAGACGCCCTATTCCCCCGTGTATATGACCTGCATCGACGAGGCCAAGAAGGATCTGCGCGCGAAGGCAAGACCCGAGCTTGTACAGCTTCCTGCCTCTCTTGACGCGTATGACACCGTGGTGCTGGCCTATCCCAACTACTGGGGCACCATGCCGATGGCGGTGTTCACCTTCCTCGAGGCGTTTGACTTTGCGGGCAAGACCATTTTGCCCATCTGCACCAACGAGGGCAGCGGCATGGGCGGAAGCGAGCGCGATCTCAAGCGCGTCTGCCCCGGCGCCGTGGTCAAACCCGGCCTTCCCATCACCGGCTCAAGAGCTGCCGAGTCCGAGGGCGCGCTGCGCCGCTATTTTGCGCAAAACGGCCTGTTGTAAGGAGGCGCCTGTATGGAGTATCAGCCCGGCTACGTCTATGAGCTGATGGACCGCGGCGGCCCCACGGACAACCGCGAGCCCTATTTTCAAGAGGCTGTGCAGGAGATGATGCGCAGCCGCGTGCTTTGCGCCAAGGCCAACGCCGCGCTGCCGGACGATCCGGCCTACGTGGGCTTTCTCGAGGAACTGTTTGGCAGACCGCTTGACGACGTACGCATCCTCACGCCGTTTGTCTGCGATTTCGGCAACCGGGTCAAATTTGGCAAGGGTGTGTTTCTCAATCACTCCGCCATTCTCTCAGCCTCCGGCGGCATTGAGTTTGAAGACGGGGTCATGACCGCCCCCGGCCTTCGCATCGCCACGATCAATCACGATATGAACAACCGCCACACCATCTATACCTACGGCAAGGTCACGATCCGGCGCAACGCCTGGCTTGGTATGAACGTGACTATCTGCCCCGGCGTGACCGTCGGCGCGTATGCCGTGGTCGCAGCGGGCGCGGTTGTGACCAAGGACGTGCCGCCCTACGCCGTGGTCGGCGGGGTGCCGGCCAAGGTCATCCGTTATTTGGACCCCGGCGAGCAGAGGGAGTGAGCATGGACGACAAGCAGGCAATCGAAGCGCTCTACCGGCGCTATTGGCAGTATATGATCGATGCCGACGCAGACGGCCTTCGCAGCCTTATGCGTGAGGACTACACTCTGCGGCATATGACGGGCCTGCAGCAGAGCCGGGAGGACTTTCTGCGCGGCCTTCTGGACGGGACCTTCCGCTATTTTGGCGCCGAGCATGATACCATCGAGGTCACCGTGCACGGGCAGAGCGCCGTCATGTGCGCAAAAAGCCGCGTCCTGGCTGCGGTATACGGCGGCAGAAAGAACCTTTGGCGGCTGCGGGGCGATTATACCCTGCGCAAAGAAAACGGGACCTGGAGGCTGACCGGCTCCAGAGCGTCCACATATTAAGGAGGAACAGCATGGAATTCTTGACCCTGAACAACGGCATCCTGTGCCCTGCCGTGGGCATCGGCACCTTTATGCTCACCCCCGCCGAGGCGGAAAACAGCGTCGCCCAGGCCCTGAAGATGGGGTACTCCCTTGTTGACACGGCAAACGCCTACGTCAACGAGCGCGCCGTCGGCCGCGGCATCCAACAAAGCGGCCTTGCGCGCGAGCAGGTGTTTTTGTCCACCAAGCTCTGGCCCAGCGAGTATGAAAACCCCAACGCCGTCAATGAGACCCTCGCCCGTCTTGGCGTGGACTACGTGGATCTGCTGTATATCCACCAGCCCGCCGGAAACTGGCTTGCGGGATATCGCCTGCTGGAGCAGGCCTATCGGGAAGGCAAAGCAAAGAGCATCGGCATTTCCAATTTTGAAGGAAGCTATCTCGATGAGCTGCAGACCAAGTGGGAGATCGTGCCGCAGTTTATGCAGGCTGAGGCGCACCCCTACTTCACCCAGAGCGAGCTTCGCAAGACGCTTGACCGCTACGGCATCAAGCTGATGAGCTGGTATCCCCTGGGCCACGGCGATCATGCGCTGCTCCATGAGCCTGTTTTTGCCGAGCTTGCCGCGCGCTACGGCAAGACGCCCGCCCAGGTGATCCTGCGCTGGCACACGCAGATGGGCTTTGCCGTCATCCCCGGCAGCCGAAACGTGGACCACATCCGCGACAACCTGGATATTCTCGATTTTACCCTGACCGACGACGAGATGGCCTGCATCGCCGCGCTCGATCGCGGCGAGCGGTATTATCACCGCACAGAAGCGCAGCTAGCCCAGTTTGCCGGCTGGCGTCCGCAGTTTGAGCAGGCATGATCTGCTCCGATCCCTCCTCCGCCCACGCGGGGGAGGGTTTTTCTTGCCGATTAGACATTGCAATCCGGGCGGGATTGTAGTACAATAAAATCGGAAAGATATACAAAACACCGCGGCCCAAAGCGGCCGGCGCGGACAGAGTGGAGATACGCATGAAAACAGTGCACGTTGTGGCCGCCGTCATCTGCGAGAAGGACCGGGTCTTTGCCACCCAGCGTGGATACGGTGCGCAAAAGGGCGGTTGGGAGTTCCCCGGCGGCAAGATCGAGCCCGGTGAGACGCCGCAGCAGGCCCTTTGCCGCGAGATCCTCGAGGAGCTTGACACCCGCATCCGGGTGGGAGAGCTGCTCACCTGTGTGGAATACGACTACCCGACCTTCCACCTTAGCATGGCGTGCTACTTTGCCTCGGTGGTCGAGGGCAGCCTGACGCTCAAAGAGCA
>ONCN01000099.1 GCA_900316335.1 uncultured Eubacteriales bacterium
GGTGATGACTACGAAAGCCAGGAGGACTTCATCACCGATCGGACCTGCATCCAGAAGGATGGCTATCAGGACAACCCCTCCGTACAGGAGTTTGCCCGCAAATATGCCGCCGAGGGCTATAAGATCCGCTATCTGGCCCCGGTCAAGTTCAAATCCGGCAAGATCAAGACCGGCGGCACAGCCTACCTCGTGGCCGTGCACGAGCTGCCCGTGACGCTGCGTTTGGTGAACTACATCAAGGGCTTCTTCACCGTGGAGACCACCAACAGCGTCAAGGACGAAACGCTGACCGATCGCTACATCCGCTTTGAAAAGGACCCCTATTCCGGCCTCTTCGCGGTGGTGGGCTCGGGTACGCTGCATAAATACCTGCTGTATTTTGACGGGCGCTTCCCGTTCATCCACCAGAATTTCATCCATCTGAACCTCGGCACCTCTTACACCACCTACCGCGGCGATGAGATCAGCGCCGTCATCAGCCGACCAACCGGCGCGATGAACTCCTTCAAGCAGCAATTCCCAACCAAGATCGGCACCGATGAATATGTGGACACGGCCATTGATTTCCATTCGCTGACCTACAACCCCTCCACCCCCAGCGCCTCGGATCTGGAGCAGTTCCCCGACCGCTACACCTCCTATTCCTACCACATGAAGGGCTTCTCCATGCTGGAAAACTCCTTCGTCATCGGCATCATCTCACTGATCATCGCCTACGCGCTCGGCCTGCCGCTGGGCATTTTGATGGCCCGCCGGAAGGACACCATCATCGATAAGCTGGGCAACGCCTACGTCATCTTTGTTATGTCCGTGCCGTCCTTGGCCTATATCTTCCTCTTTGCCGCCATCGGCACCAAGCTCTTCGGCCTGCCATATAAGTTTGCAAACGCGCAGGTCCAGGTCCTGGCCTATGTGCTGCCCACCATTTCGCTGGCTCTGCCCTCCATCGGCAGCCTGATGAAGTGGATGCGCCGCTACATGATCGACCAGATGAACTCCGACTACGTCAAGTTTGCCCGGGCTGAGGGCATGTCTGAAAAGGAGATCTACCGCATCCATATCTCCCGCAACGCGCTGATCTACCTGGTGCACGGCATTCCGGCCAACATCCTGGCGTGTCTCACCGGCGCCATCATCACCGAGCGCGTCTACGGCGTTCCCGGCGTGGGCAACCTGCTGACCACCGCCATCAACAAGCACGACAACGGCGTCATCGTGGCCTGCACGGTGTTCTATACCTCGCTGTCCATCATTTCTCTGATTTTGGGCGACCTGCTGCTGGCGAAATACGACCCGAGAATTTCCCTGTCTGAGGAAGGAGGCGGCGGACGATGAACGAAAACAAGAATACCCCCAAGACCTCCGAAGACCTCTTCCGGTTTATCGACAGCAACGCCATCTCCTCGGAAAAGATCGTCGCGCCCCGGTATTCCTATTGGAAATCCGTGTTCCGCGTCTTCTTCCGCAAAAAGACCAACATTTTCCTGCTGGCCGTTCTGGTTCTGATGCTGCTGGTGTCGTTCATCATGCCCAACTTCTGGGTCTATGACGCCTTTGAAAACGTCCAGAACGCCTCCACCTTCAACCTCAGCCCCGTCAAGGCCATGCAGTATTTCCACGACGGCTCGCTCAAGTGGATCTTGGGCACCGGCGCCATGGGCAACTCCATCTTCTATGGTATCATTGCCTCGGCCCGCACCTCCCTGCTGCTGGCTGTCATCTGCGCGGCCATCAACATGACCGTGGGCATTATTGCCGGCGCTGTGTGGGGCTACTCCAAAAAGGTTGACGCCGTGATGCTGGTGATCTACAACATCATCGCAAACGTGCCCTACATCCTCTTGATCTCGGTGCTGGTGTACATCATCGGCTCCGGCTTCTGGAGCTTCATCTTCGCGCTGACCGTCACGGGCTGGCTGTCGATCGCCTACTTCTTCCGTACCCAGGTCATGATCATCCGTGACCGTGAGTACTCTCTGGCCTCCCGCTGCCTCGGCACGCCGGTGCCCCGGGTGATCTCCAAGAACATCCTGCCCTTTTTGACCTCTGTTATTGTGACCCTGCTTGCTACCGAGCTTCCCTCCTATATCTCGATGGAGGTCTTCCTGTCCTACATCGGCGTTGGCCTGAGCGCCACGGTGCCGTCTCTGGGCCGTATGATCCAGCAGGGCCAGACAGCCTTCCTGACCTTCCCCTGGGCCTTCTGGCCCCCGGTGGCAGTGGCTGCCGCCATCACCATCATCCTCTATCTCCTGGGCCAGAACCTGGCGGACGCCTCCGATCCCAGGACCCATATGTAACGGAGGTGAGACCATGGAAAACAACGAAAAGAAAGTCCTTCTCTCCCTGCGCAACGTAGTGGTCAAGTTCAACGTCCGCGGCCGTATCCTCACCGCCATCCGGCACGTCTCGCTCGATATCTACGAGCATGAGTCTCTTGCCATCGTGGGCGAGTCCGGCTCCGGCAAATCCGTTCTGACCAAGACCTTCGCCGGCATGCTGGATTCCAACGGCTTCATCCCCGAGGGCACCATCATCCTCTCTGACGACGAGATCTCCGAAACCGCCGTCCAGCTCACGGGCTACCGCAAGACCATCTATGACCGCGTTTATGCCATGATCAACAAGCACTCGCGGCTTGAGCGCGGCGCCAAGGAATACAACGCCTACAACGCCAAGAAGGAAGCCATCCGCCACGCCAAGTCTCTGTCTTTGGATGAAGAGGCCGACTTCACCCAGCGTCTGAAGCTTGCCAAGGACGACATCGTCGACCAGAGCAACTTCCTCATGACCCTGGATAAGCGCGCCGACGCCGAGGACTATGCCAAGACCGAGGCCAAAATCCAGGAGCTTACCGCCAAGCGCAAGGCCATCGAGGCCGACCGCGACGCGCTGATCAAACAGCGCGCCGCCGACTATAAGGCCCATCCCGAGCGTGCCAAAAAGGATCAAAAGGAGCTGGACGAGCTCCGGATCCGGCGGGCGGAAAAAATCGCCAAGGCCGACAACGAGTCCAATCCCCAGGGCCTGTCCGACAAGGTGCTTGCGCGCAACAAGATCCTGGCAAACGAGGTTCTGCTCTCCATCGGCCGGTATCCGCTCAAGGACCAGATCCGCTTTGTTACCCGCCTGGATAAGGCCTTCAAGGTCGCCATGGCAACCGGCGAGGATCTGGACGATCCCGAGGTGCGCAACAAGATCTTCGAGGTCGCGGGCTTCCGCGTGGAGTACCGCTCCTTCGACGAAGAAACCCAGACCCTGCACGGCTATGCCATCATCGACTGCGCCAAGGTGAAGTACACCAACGACTGGCAGCAGATCCGCGGCTGCCGCATTGCCACGGTCTTCCAGGACCCGATGACCTCCCTCAACCCGGTCATCACCATCGGCAAGCAGATCATGACCGTCATCCAGAAGCACCAGAAGTGCTCCAACGCCGAGGCCAGAAAGCGCACCCTGGATATCATGGAGAAGGTCGGCATCCCCGACCCCGAAAAGCGGTTTGACGACTATCCCTTTGAGTATTCCGGCGGTATGCGCCAGCGTATCGTCATCGCGATCGCCCTGTCCTGCCAGCCCAAGATTTTGATCTGCGACGAGCCCACCACCGCGCTTGACGTGACCATCCAGGCGCAGATTTTGCAGCTCATCAAGGACCTGCAGAAGGATCTTGGCTTCACTACCGTCTACATCACCCATGATCTGGGTGTTGTGGCCAACGTGGCTGAGCGTGTTGCCGTGCTCTACGGCGGCCAGATCGTCGAGATGGGCACCGTAGAAGAGATCTTCTACGAGCCCAAGCACCCCTACACCTGGGCGCTGCTCTCGTCTCTGCCCCAGCTCAGTGAGCGCGGAAGCGACCTGTTCTACATCCCCGGCACGCCCCCGTCCCTGTACAACAAGATCGTGGGCGACGCCTTCGCGCCACGCAGTCAGTATGCCATGGCCATCGACCTGAAGGAAGAGCCCCCCATGTTCCAGGTCAGCCCCACCCACTTTGCCAAGACCTGGCTGCTCGATCCCCGGGCACCCAAGACCGAACCCCCGGCCAATATCCAGAACCTCCACGAAAAGATCAAAAAGACCTACGTGGATTTCGGGGCTTAAGGAGGCAGCACTATGGAAAACAACGAAAAAAAGGTACTGTTGTCCATCCAGAACCTGGATGTGGTCTTCGGCCGGGGCAAAAAGGCTTTCAAGGCTGTGGACAATGTGAGCTTCGATATCTATAAGGGCGAGACCCTGTCTCTTGTGGGCGAGTCCGGCTCCGGCAAGACCACGATCGGCCGCGCCATCGTCCGCATCAATCCCTGCTCCGCCGGCGCAATCTACTACGACGGCAAAAAGATCTCCGGCAAGCTCTCCCGCAAGGACGACCGCGAGGTCATCCGCAAGATCCAGATGATCTTCCAGGACCCCGCCGCCTCGCTGAACGAGCGCGCCACCATCGAGTATATCATCTCCGAGGGCCTGTACAACTTCCACCTGTACAAGGACGAAAAGGAGCGCATGGCCAAGATCGAAAATGTGGTCCGTGAGGTCGGCCTGCTGCCCGAGCATCTGACCCGCTACCCCCACGAGTTCTCCGGCGGCCAGCGCCAGCGCGTGGGCATGGCCCGTTCCTTCGTCATGGAGCCCGAGTTCATCGTGGCCGACGAGCCCATCTCCGCGCTGGACGTGTCCATCCGCGCCCAGGTTCTGAACCTGATGAAAAAGTTCCAGCAGGACCGCGGCTTGACCTACCTCTTCATCGCGCACGATCTGTCCATCGTCCGCTTCATCTCCGACCGTATTGTGGTTATCTACAAGGGCAAGATCATGGAGATCGCCGAGACCGAGGAGCTCTTCGCCTACCCCCTGCATCCGTACACCAAGTCTCTGATCTCCGCCATCCCCATCCCTGATCCCAAGATCGAAAAGCAGAAAAAGCTCTTCATCTACGACAAGAGCATGCATGACTACTCCACCGAGCAGCCCGAGCTTGTGGACATCGGCAACGGCCACATGGTCTATGGCAGCCCCTCCGAGATCGAGAAGTACAAACAAATTCGCTTCGGCTAAGCATCCAAAACGCGACCAGGCGGGGCCATCCCGCCTGGTCGAGCTTTCTATGGAGAGAAACTATGATCAGAAACGACGATATCGAGATCTCCTCCAAGCACCTGGTCTTGCGGGTGGTGGCCTTTGCGGCGTTTTTTGTCCTGGCGGTCACGTTTATCACCATGGGCGTCACCCGCATGGGCAAGCAGGAGCCGGGCTTGCGGGATATCACCGCCCCGGCAGACGACGCGCTGCCGCTCTACCAGCTTGGCGTGAGCTTCCGCTATGAATTCACCGGCTCGTCTGCTGAGATCAAGGTGGCGCAAGAGACGCTCACCGGCGTCTACACCACCGCCATGAAGGACAGCTACCGCCTGCTCGATCCGGTCCACACCTATGAAACAGGGTCCAACCTTGCCTCTTTGAACCAAAACCCCGGCCAGATCGTCACAGTCTCGCCCGAGCTTTACGCCATTCTGCGCGACGCCGAGGCCAAAACCCAGGCAGGGGAGGGCTACAACCTCTTTGCCGGCGCGCTCTACGGCCAGTGGGAGCTTTTGCGCTATGCGCTCGAGCCTGGTTTGAGTGATCCGCTCACCGAACCGGACATGGCTGCGCGGATGCAGCGGCTGCGCGAGGCCACCTCGGATCTGACCAACTTCAGCCTGGAGTTTTTAGACGACGAGGCCTGCACAGTCCGCTTCACCGTGGATGCGTCCTATCTGGCCCTGCTTACCGAGCTGGAGCTGCCCGAGCTGCCGGTTTTGGACCTTGGGGTCCTGCGCGACGCCTATCGCCTGGAGTACCTGGCCCGGCGTCTGGCCGAGCAGGGCTATGACAAAGGATATCTGAGCGCCGAAAGCGGCGTGAGTCTGGCCCTTGCCGGCTATGAAGGGGGCGAGCTGTGCCTCTTCGGGCCCACGGACCGCGGAGCCGTCAGCGCCGCGACGTGTCCCTTGACCCCGGGCAGGCGGGCGAGCTTGATGCGCGCCTTCCCGCTGGATGAAGAAGAGCCCGGCTATTATGCCCTGGAGCTGGACGGCAAGACCTTCCTGCGCCATCCCTACCTGCCTGCGGACGGCACGTATCGCGAGCTTGTGAGCGCCGCGCTTGCCGTCTCAGACGAGACCGCCCTGCCGGATCTGTGCCTGCTGACCCTGCAGGCCTTCTCCTGTGACAGCCGCGCAGACCTCCCCGCCCCGGCGGCAGCGGACGACCTTGCCGTAATCTTCCGCGACGAGCCCACCGTGGTCTACACCGCAGGCAGCCGGATCCAGCCAAACGCCGACTACGGCTTCACCGCCGCGCCGCTTTTCTGAGCGGGCAGCCGGCGCAAAAAGGCCCCCGGATCTGCGAAGATGCAGACCCGGGGCTTTTGCTGCGCTTACGGTATCGAACGGAAGAAGTCGCAGGTGTCGCGGTTGCAGGCACCGGCGGCCTCCAGCTTCAGATTGCAGTGGAAGACGTGGCCCAGGGGGTGGTCCTTATCCCCGTGATAGAAGCGGGAGTTCACCATCACGCCCAGCTCCTCCAGCCGGCGGACCATCGGTCCTGCCTGCGGCGCGAGGAAATCGCCGTCGCTTGTCATCACGAAGGCCGGGGGGAAGGCGGCGCTTACATGACCCAGCACGTCCACCAGCTCCAGCTCCTCCGGGGTGCCGCCCTGGGGCATCAGATCCTTCATCAGCCGCGTGGTGAGATCCATCTTCTTCCCGGCTTCAATGTGGTAGCAGCCGCAGTTGAGCGCCACGGCCTTGGGCATAAAGCCAGCCGGCGGCCGGATGCCCAGACGCTTTGCATACCCCTCGTCGCCGCACGCGCAGCAGTACAGAGCAAGGATATGCGCGCCCGCGCTGTCGCCCACGCCGAAGATCCGCCCGGTGTCAAAGCCATAGTCCGCCGCGTGCTCCAATACCCAGGAGAAGACCAGGTTGGTGTCCTCCAGCGAGGCGGGGAACTTGAACTCCGGCGCCAGACGGTAGGTGAAGTTCACCACTGCAAAGCCGCGGCAGGCCAGATCCATGCAGTAGTATTGATAGCGCTCCTTGTCGCCGTAGACCCAGCCGCCGCCGTGCACGCTCACGATCACCGGCAGCGGGCCGTCCAGGGTCTTGAGCCGGTAGACGTCCAGCTTGTTCCAGGTCGCGTCCGGGCCATAGATCAGATCGTCATACCGCTGGATCCGCTCCGGGGTTTCAAGCCCCTTGTCCCGGCGGTCGTCGCTGCGCTTGAAGCTGGCGCGCAGGATCGCACTTGTCAGAGACATTGAGAATACCTCCCTTTTTGCGCCGCCCAGGGCGCTTTTTTCCAGTTTAGCACAAGTTTAGCCAAAAAACAATCCCATTGTGCTTCCGGCTTGAAAAAACCGGGCCGGTCTGCTACAATACCCCTGGGGTCTGCCGCCCCGGGGAGGTCGCGCCATGGAGAAGAACCTGGAATTGCAGTTTATGATCTTTGCCCTTGTGGCTGTGGGCTTCTTTGTCCGCCGCCTGGATCTGGTTGGGGAGACCGGGCAAAAGAGTCTCACGCGCCTGGTCACGGACGTGATTTTGCCCTGCAATATCTTTCAGGCCTTCCAGACCACCGGCCTGGATGCGAAGCTCAGCTTTGCCGTACAGGTGATTTTGACGTCTCTTGGCATCCAGGCGTTCTGCGTGGTCCTGGGCCGGCTTGCCTTCCGCCGCTTTCCCGACGCCAAGTGCCGCAGCCTGCGCTATGCCACCATCTGCTCCAACGCGGGCTTTTTGGGCAACCCCGTGGCCGAGGGGATGTACGGGCCGCAGGGCCTCATCTTGGCAAATCTCTACCTCATCCCGCAAAGGGTCATGATGTGGTCCTCGGGTCTTGCCATCTACACCGGCAGCCATGACCGCAAAAAGACCCTCAAGGCGGTCTTGACCCACCCCTGTATCCTCGCGTGTGTGCTTGGCCTGGGCTTTCTGCTGCTTGGCTGGCAGCTTCCGCCGCTGCTTTTGTCGCCCATCACGGCGCTCGGCCGGTGCAACACCGGCATGAGCATGCTGGTGGTCGGCATGATCGTGGCCCGCCTGGACCCCAAGGCGCTGCTTGAGCCCGGGATTTTGGGCTATACCACCCTGCGCCTGGTGCTCATCCCCGCGCTGGTCTATGGCGCCTGCTGCGCCCTTGGCTTTTCGTCCATGGTGCGCGGCCTGTGCGTGATTTTGGCCGCCATGCCCGCCGGTGCCACCACCAGCATCCTTGCAGACCGCTACGACCAAGACCCCGCCTACGCCTCCAAGCTTGTGATCTTCTCCACCCTTGTGAGCATCCCCACCACGGCCCTGTGGTGCTGGCTGCTCCAGGCCGCCTAGCGTGATACCAAAACGCCGATGCAGATCCGAAACCCAATCGGGTACGGATTTGCATCGGCGTTTTTGTGTTGCTGGCCTGCTCGCAGGCGCAGTGGTTATTTGGCGATATCCCGGTACAGGAAGGTCACGACCTGGGCGCGGGTGCAGGTGGCGTGCGGGCTGAACAGGCCGGGGGTGTCCGCCTCGGGCTCGCCCTCATAGCGGTAGAGGAAGGTGACGATCTGCGCGCGCGTGCAGGTCGCGCCGGGGGAGAAGCGATCCGGCTCGGTGCCCACGGTGATGCCGTTTTCTACGGCCCAGAGCACGGCCTGATAGAAATAGTCGTCAATCTGCACGTCTACAAAGGGATTGTCCGTGCGCTCCGGCGCGGGACTTCCCGCTGCGCGCCAAAGGAAGGTCACGACCTGGGCTCTTGTGCAGCCCTCGCCGGGGCCGAAGGAGGTAGCGCCGGTGCCGGCAGTGATCTTGTTCTCAATCGCCCAGTCCAGCGCGTCGTGGTAGAAGGCGGTCTGGTCTACGTCGGCGAACGGGTGGCACGGATCCTCTTCGGGGTCCATATTGCGGAACAGGAGGATATTGGTGAAATAGTCGCCATCCTGCTGGCCCTCGAGCGTAAACTCGCCTTCGGTTTCAAAGTCACACGTCAGCTCGCTGTAGAGCGGGCTGTTGGGACCGCTGTATTCCCGTGTCTCGCCGACGTTGCGGATGTGGAAGAAGCCGTCCTCGCCCACATGTACAGACCAGCAGCAATACGGATCGACGTGCTTGTCTTCGTCTGGCCCGGTCATGTGCGCATCGGTATAGGCAATGGAGAAGATCTGCGAGGTGAGATAGCGGCCCGTGGCCATCTCCCGGATGGTGTAGTAGCCTGCCATCTCGCCCTCGGTCTGCTTTTCCAGATAGAAGCAATAGGACGCGCCCGCGCGGATCAGCGGCAGGCCGCGGTCGTAGGTGTAGACCGGCAGCACCGTCACCGACTCGGCGGGGGAGGAGCCGGGTGTCAGGAAGAACAGATCAGAGGCATAGAGGGCTGCATCCTGCTCGTCATAGGTGTAGCCATAGCCGCCGATGGCGTACATGCCGGTCCAGTCGTCGTTCTCCGGCGCGCGCCACACCGGTTGATAGCAGGGCTTGGCGGTGATTCTGGGCAGAACGGTCTGCTCCACCGCGCCGCAGCGCCGGCAGGTTTGCACCATCATGCCGTCTTCCTCGATCGTGGCGGGGATGGTTTCGGTTTGCCAGTCGTGGCCCAGGGCCGCAATGGTCTGCTGCGCCTGCAGCGTCTCGCCGCAGCGGGTGCAGACCCGGCCTTCGCTCAGACCCTGCTCGGTGCAGGTGGGCGCGGTGGCCGCAAGGACCTGCTCTTCGTGGCCCAGGGCGGGGATGGTCTCGCCGCCCGAGAGGACCTCGCCGCAGCGCTGGCAGATCTCGCTCTGCTCCACGCCGTCCTCGGTGCAGGTTGGCGCGCGCCCGGCGACGATTTCAGGCTGGTGGCCCAGGGCGGGGATGGTGGACTCTGCGCTTAAAACCACGCCGCAGCGGCTGCACACGGTGCCGGCGGACATGCCCTCCAGCGTGCAGGTGGGCTCGCGGCCCTCCAGCTCGATCGGGTCGTGGCCCAGTGCAGGGATGGGATCCGGGGCTTTGAGCACAATGCCGCAGCGGCTGCACACCCTGCCGCCGGTGCTGCCTTCCTCGGTGCAGGTGGGGGCCACGCCCTCGCCGGGCGTGGGCTCATGGCCCAGGGCCACGGTGTACAGCGCCGTATAGCTGTCGCCGCAGATGGTGCAGGTATAGGTGGTGTAGCCCTCTTCCGTGCAGGTGGGCTCGGTGACGACGGCTTCGTAGACGTGCTCGTGCGGCGGCTCGGGATCGGAAAGGTCAATGTGGTAGAACACCGGCGCAGAATTGCGGGTCACATACCAGCTTACCCGGCTGCCGTTTACAATGGGATCGCAGTCAGACAAGGCTGCGCCCTGCCAGGTGTAGATCTCCGTGAGCGTCTTGCCCGCGCCGTCGGTGAAGACGTAGCGCAGCGTATCGCCCTCGGTCCAGAGCACCAGAAGCTTGTTGTCTGAGATCCTGACCAGATGGGGGTTTGAAACGGAGATTTTGTCGTCGTCTTTGTAGCTTGTAAGCCAGATCAGCTCGGTGCCGTCGGCCGAAAAATTCTGCTTGCTCGTCACGGTGAGATACACGTTTCGCTGCGAGGTCCATGCGTCGCCGGTTCCGTCCTGAACCATGGAGTTGCCCGCGGTGACAAAGCTGCTGCCGCTCACGACAAAGCCGCCCACGCTCACGCCGGTGTCGTTGTTGCCGGTCGCGCCGGCAATGGGCAGAACGTCCACAGACGTGCAGAAGCCGTAGCCCTGGAAGGGGGTCTCCCCGGCGGCGTTGTTATAGCGCACCAAAACCACCGAGCGGGGATGGGCGTCGCCGTGGTTCAAGGCATAGATGCGGTTGCCGTCAAGCTGGATAAACTGGTTGAAGCTGTGGCTGACGTAGCCGCAGCTCACGTTCATGACCATGGAATACTGGTCAGTGAGCGCCATATCCCGGATGCGGATGGCAAAGATTGCGTTGGCCTGGTGATGGGTCCCGTTTTGGTCGGCATACATCTGATGGCTGGTCAGCACGTATAAGATCCCATTCTGGCTTGCCATGCGCAGGCTGCCGGCCTCAAAGGGGATGTAGGTGTTGGCCCCGCAGATCCGGGTGTCTGCGATGCGGTTCCAGGCCTTGTCGTATTTGACCACGCGGATGACCTCCGCGCTGTCTTGCTCGTCGGGGTTTTTCTGGCCAAAGACCAAAAAGCGGTCGTCTCCGGCGCGGAAGTAGCCACCAAAGAGGGGCAGCTCCCGCGGAAGATTCCGGCGCGAGACAAATTGGTCTGCGCTGTCATATTCCTCCACGGCCACACCGTCTGCGAAGGCCTCGATCCGGGTGAAGCCGCCGTTGTCCGCCGCCTCAAGATACGAGTAGACCGGCGTGGTCCAGCGCCGGACGTTGATGTAGTTGTGGTCGCCCTCGTTGTCGGAAACCAGAGCCTCATCCGCAGCAAAGACGCTGCCGGGCAGCAGGCTCAAAACCATGCACAGGGCAAGAAGCAGACTGAGCAAACGTTTCATGTCAATTCCTCCCAAATCAGTCTTGTTTCAGATATTCCTCCAGACACAGGCCGGCCTCGGTGATCTCCTGCGCGGCCTGCTTGCCCACGTACCGGAAGTGCCAGGGTTCATATGCAATGCCGGTGATCTCCACCTTATCTGCGGGATACCGCAGGATAAAGCCGTAACGCCAGCTATTGTCCAAAAGCCATTGCCAGGTGCCGGAGGAGTCGTCCTCATACTCGGCGATGATGTCCAGCGCCAGCCCCAGCTCGTGCTCGCTCGTGCCGGGCACGGCCACATACTCCAGCGCCTTTTCCACGGCCGCCTCGTGGTCCATCCCCTCGGCCTCATAGTCTGCGATATAGCTGTCCATGATCTGCTGCTGCCGCTCGGTGGTCCGGTAAGACTCGTTGATCAGCGGGAATACCCCCGCCTCGCGGGCGTCGTCAAACATCTGCTGCAGCTCCGGATAGATCCGCTCGTCCACATGGTGGCCGTTTCTGAGCTCCTTGAGCGTCACGGTGTAGCCCTCGGGGATGGGATGCGTCTTGTTGACCAGAATAAGCTGCCAGCTCTCGTCTGCAGGGGGTTCGGTTTCCGGCGCCTGCGTCTCGGTGGGCGCTTCCGTCGTGGGCGGCTGGGTTGGGGGAGCCTCCGTCGTGGGCGCCTCGGTCGTGGGCGCCTCGGTCGTGGGTGCGTCGGTCACAACCTCGGTGTCTGACACCGGCGGGTCGGTCGCCTGCAGATTGGCGGGCGGATCGTTCCGATGCCGCATCAGGGGGATCACCACGGCCAGCACCGCTGCGACCACCAGAAACAAGATGGCAGCCAACGTGAGATAGTGGAGCATCAGTCGCTGTCTGCGCCTTTTGGCCCGCAGGGCCATACGTTCGTCCAGATCCATAGCGTCAGTCCTTTCTTATGCTGAGCTCTATTGTATCACGCTTTAGACGGGCTGTCCAGTGCAAGGTTCCGGCCAACGGAGTAAAAAGCCGTCCCGGCCAAAGGGCAGGGACGGCAGAGGGGATATCGGTTATGCCCAGGGGTTCTCGGTGGGATAGGGCAGGCTCTTGGGCTGGTTCCAGGCAATGTCCTGCACACCCAGGAACTTGAAGACCTCAAACAGGGCCTTGCCGTGATGGCCGAAGGCCACCGCGCCGTGGTGCGGATAGCGCTTCTGGATCAGCACGTGGCGATAGAAGCGGCCCATATCGTGGATGGCGAACACGCCGATGCCGCCGAAGGAGCAGGTTGCCACGGGCAAAACCTCGCCCTGTGCGATGTAAGAGCGCAGATTGCCGTCAGAGTCGCACTGCAGACGGTAGAAGGTGATCTCGCCGGGGGCGATGTCGCCCTCGAGGGTGCCGCGGGTGAAGTCGGGCTCAGAGCCGGCCGGCTCAAGCAGACGGTGCTGGATGAGCTGGTACTTCACAGCCCGGTCGGCGCACATCTTGCAAGAGGGGGTGTTGCCGCAGTGGAAGCCCATGAAGGTGTCGGTAAGCTGATAGTCAAACTTGCCCTTGATCTGGCTCTCCCACATGGAGGCGGGCACGGAGTTGGACGCAAGCGCCGATGTACTCGGAAAGCGCGCCGTAGATATCCACCTCGCAGGCCACGGGGATGCCGCGGCTGGCCAGACGGGAGTTGACGTAGCAGGGCTCAAAGCCGAACTGCTCGGGGAAGGCGGGCCAGCACTTGTCGGCAAAGGCCACATACTTCCGGTCGCCCTTGTGCTGCTCCGCCCAGTCGAGCAGGGTCAGCTCAAACTGCGCCATGCGCGCAAGCAGCTCGGGGTAGTACTTGCCCTCGCCCATCTCGGCGGCCATATCCTCGCAAACGGCAGGGATGCGCGCGTCGCCGGCGTGTGCCTTGTAGCTCACAAGCAGATCCAGCTCAGAGTTCTCTTCGATCTCAACGTCCAGCTCATACAGACCCTTGATGGGCGCGTTGCAGGCGAAGAAGTCCTGGGGCCGGGGGCCGAAGGTGATGATCTTGAGGTTCTTCACGCCGATGATGGCGCGGGCCACGGGGATGAAGTCCGCGATCATCTTGGAAATATCCTCAGCGGTGCCGACGGGATATTCGGGGATGTAGCCCTTGAGATGGCGCATACCCAGGTTGTAAGAGCAGTTGAGCATACCGCAGTAGGCGTCGCCGCGGCCGTTGATGAGGTCGCCGTCGCCCTCGGCGGCAGCCACGAACATGCAGGGGCCGTCAAAGTGCTTGGCGATCAGGGTCTCGGGCGTCTCGGGGCCGAAGTTGCCGAGGAACACCACCAGGGCGTTGCAGCCGGCAGCCTTGACGTCGGCCACGGCCTTTTGCATATCCAGCTCGTTTTCCACGGTGACGGGGCACTCATACAGCTCGCCCTTGTATGCGGCGACGATGTTCTTCCGTCTCTGGATAGACAGGTTAATGGGGAAGCAGTCTCTGGACACCGCGATGATGCCCAGCTTCACCACAGGAATATTGGTTGACATAACGATTTCCTCCCAATGTCGGTTTTGGTCCGCGTCTGTGCAAAGCGCGCACCGTTACAAGTCTATCTTACTCCAAGCGTGCAGACTCGTCAACCGTTTTTTCTGTTTTTTGGCGTTTTTCGCCTGAAAATGGGCAAAAAGAGGATCCGCCGGGTCTTGCCCGGCGGATCAAAACCAGCTTTTTTGCGCGCTGCGCGGGCTTATTCCTCCCGGAAGTTGCAGCGCACCACGCACTGGGCGCTCTGCTCGCCCACGGTGGCGGTGACGGTGGTGGTGCCCTTGCCGACGGCGGTCACGTGGCCCTCGGCGTCTACGGTGGCGATGCTCTCGTCGGCGGAGCTCCAGGTCACGGTGGTGCCGGCAGGGACGTTCTCCACGATCAGGACGGTACTCTCCTTGGCCTCGAAGAAGGTGATGTCGTCCACCTTCAGCTTCAGCCCGCCTTCTACCGACGTGCTTTCGGTGGAGGGCTCGGTGGTCTCGGGGATATCCACCGTGACCACACACTGGGCCACGGCCTCGCCGCACTGGGCGGTGATGGTGGCGGTGCCCTTGCCGGCGGCGGTGACCATGCCGGTGGCGCCGACCTTGGCCACGGTGTCGTCGCTGGAGGTAAACTGCACCGGATCGGTGCAATCCTCGGGCTCGACCGCAGCGCGAAGCTGCTCGCTGTCGCCCGCCTGGGTGAAGGTGAGCTCCGTCTTGCTCAGACTCAGCTTTGTGGCGCGCACAGAGGTGTCCTCCGTAGTGGGGGCCTCGGTGTCGGTGGGCGCGGGCTCGGTGGCGGCTGAGCTGCCCTTGAGATTGTCATAGAAGGGGATCTTTGCCAGCTCTGTTTTCCAAAGCAGATAGGTCGAGCCGATGAGCAAGGCCAGCGCCAGGGCGACGCAGCTAATCACAAGATAGGCTCTCGGCACTCTGCCGCGGTCACGCTGGGGCTCTTTTTTTGGCATGGGGCGGGCCTCCTTTCCCTGGGCGGGGGTGGGGGTGACGACGGGTACCGGCGCGGTATCCGGGCTTACGGGCCGGGCGGGCGCGGGACGGTCTTCCTTCATGGTGCGTTTTTCCTCCTTTTTGCGGCGCTTTTCCGCGCGGCGGGCCTCCCGCTCTTCCTCAAGAAGTCGCTCCTCTTCGGCGTCGCGGGCCAATTGTTCATCCTTTCGGCGGCGGCGGGCCTCCTGCTCGGCCTCCTTCCGCTCTGCCCGACGCTGTCTGCGCTCGGCCTCGGTGATCCGGCGGCGCTGCACGGGGGCGTCTGTGTCCACCACCTGAGGCGCGGTGCCGCAGAGCGGGCATCTGGCAAGCTCTGTGTCATAAAGCTGCCCGCAGTTGGGACATACGTTTTTGTTGATCATAACAGGTTTCCTCCATTCCCGTGGAGGGGATCCACGGTAACTACCCTATATCATAGCATTTTCCGGCAAATAAAACAATATCTTATTGCTTTTTTTTTCGTTTTAGTATAATATATAAATGCGAAATTGTCAATAAAGGAGGTACAAACGTGTCCGAATGGAAGGTTTCCCCGTTGTTGGACGCCATGGAAGTGGGCGAGTGCTTCGCCAGCCGCGGCGGCGTGTCATGCTACCGTGTGCGTCATCCGGAGTCCGGACGGGAGTTTGTGCTGAAAAAGATCTCCGTCCCTGCCAGAAGCGAGCAGGTCAAGGCCCTGCTGCTCACCGGCGCCTGCGAAAACGAGGCCCAGGCCGGCGAATACTTTGCGCGTGAGGCAAAGGCTCTGGTTGAGCAGGCCGAGTGCACCAAGCAGTTTGCCGAGTGCCCCAACCTGCTGCCCTTTTTGGGCGCCCAGGCCCAGCCCAAGGAGCAGGGCGTGGGCAGCGACGTCTATGCCGTGCTGCCCTGGGCGCAGAGTCTCAAGGCCTATATGGACCAAAACGCCGTGTCCCACCTCAAGGGCATCAATCTGGGCATCGACCTGTGCGCCGCGCTCCAGGCTCTGCGGGAGGCGGGGTATCTGCACGCCAACATCAAGCCCGAAAACATCTTTCTTACCGAAAGCGGCCGCTTCCTTTTGGGCGACTTCGGCCTGCTCCCCACGCGGGATCTGCAATACGCCGTTCTGCCCGAGCAGTATAAGGGCCCCTATGCCGCGCCCGAGCTCTATGCCATCTTAGGCGGCCTCAACCCGACCATCGACCTGTATGCCGTGGGCATGCTGCTCTACCGCATCTACAACGGCGGCCACGCCCCCTTTGAAGACGAGCAGACCGGCGCCAAAACCGCCGAGGACCGCCGTCTGGAGGGGCAGGAGCTGCCTGCGCCGCTGTATGCGGACTATGAGCTTGCCCAGATCATCCAAAAGGCCTGCGCCTTCGACCCCAAAGACCGCTATCAAACCCCGGACGAGCTGCGCCAGGAGCTGGAGCAGTATATGAAGCGCAACGCCGTGAGCGACAATCTCATCGTCCCGCCCATCATCACCGATGAAGCGCCGCTTGCCCCCGAGCAGACCGCTGAGGAGGCCGAGCCCGTGCGCTTTGCCGATGTCGAGCAGATGGACGAGACCTTCAAGCAGAGCTTTGCCCCGGATACCGCCGGCGCCGGCGACAGCGAGCAAAAGCCCGCCCGCAAGGAGAAAAAGCGCCGCAAAAAGCAAAAGTCCAAGCAGACCGAAGAAGCGCCCGCCGAAGCGCCCACAGCCGAGCCCGAACAAGCGCCCG